>CBFCZX010000006.1:0-23485 GCA_965602765.1 uncultured Atribacterota bacterium
ATAATCTTATAAGATTCATAATTACTTCATCAAAATTTTCAACCGGAATGATATGAATGCCTTTGATATACTCACTTGCTTCCAGGTAATTTTGCTTAGGAACTAGAAATACATCTGCATTGTTCTTTTTTGCGGAAAATAATTTTTGTCTTATGCCGTCTACAGGCATAATATTCCCTTCTAAATCCAAAATGCCTGTTCCTGCTATTTTTAATCCGTTAGTTAAATCATTTTCCGTTAACTGATTTAATATTTCCAGAGAAATCATCAAGCCGGCAGATGGCCCTTTAATGCCATCCAAATTGATAGTGACTTCCAGGGGAAATTTATACTGAATTTCTGCTGAGGCAAGATACAAGCCGATTCCCATAGTTTTTTCTTTTTCGTTCTCCGGATAAATATCTATAATGGGAATTTTTGTAGAATAAAGCGTGCTATCTCTTTTAAAATATATTTTAATAAGTTCTCCGACACGGCATTTTTCAATACAAGTAGATAGATCGTCGATACTTTCAATCTTTGTTTCATTAACTCTGGTAATTACATCTCCTGGCACTAATTTTCCTATTGCAGGACTATAATCCAAGATATTATTTACCAGAATTCCTTCATTTATGCTTATCTCAGGAAAATACCCTGCTTTTTCCAATGCAACAACTTTGGCAATCTTCTGACTTTTTATCATCAATCTATCCATCATTATAAGATATTGTTCCCGGTAAACTTTTGCAGACATATTATCATCTATTTTTAGCAGCTCAATATGTTTGTCTAAAAAACTATAAAGATAAAGTAGTAAGCTTGCTTTGGTTAATGATGTTGAAGTAAGAAGAAAGCAGCCTTTCGCATCTTTTTCGCCATTTTCTGTGGTAATATATTTATCTAATTCCAATCCCTGTCCCGGAATAACAAGGTAATACGGCATGGGAATAATACTTAAAACGATGATTATGCTTATGATTGCAATTATCGAATATTTATTTAACATAACTTTTGGTTTTTCATTTTGTATTTTTAATTAATTTACCATCATCTTATATGGCTATTTTTTCTGAGAAAAAAGTTTTTTATGTAATCTATTTTCGACAATTTCCGGAACTAATTGTCTAACACATCCCTTTAAACTGGCAATTTCCTTTACAATACTCGAATTTAGATACGAATATCTGGAACCGGTTACCATAAAAATGGTTTCAATGCTCGGATCTAATTTTTTATTCATCAAGGCTAATTGTGATTCGTGTTCAAAATCGGATATTGCCCTCATTCCCCTTATGATAATACTGGCATTCTTGCTTTTAACAAAGTTTATCAGTAATCCTGAAAATGACATGACTGTTATATCTTCCAATCCTTCGATAGATTCTATTATCATTTCAATTCTTTCTTTAGTGTTAAATAATGTTTTTTTACTTGTTTCTTCCACAACGGCAACAATTAATTCATCGCTGATATTTTTTGCTCTTTTAATAATGTCTAGATGTCCATTCGTTATCGGATCAAAGGTTCCGGGATAAACCGCAATTTTCATTTTTTTCCTCCTGTAGCATTTCTTTCTAAATATAAATTTGTAGCTTATTTACGGAATAGTATGATAATTTTCCAGATTATCTATTTTTTTTAATTAAATAAACATAATTTGTCTTAACATTTTTTATTAACTTTTAAAAGAAACTATTTTTTTATAGAAACAATATGTTGATTATAATCTATCTATAGAAAAAATAAAAGACTTCTACTGTTTAATTTTCGACATTTTTTGAATGTAATTATTAGGATTGTGATGTAATATCTTTTAACCATTTCTTTATTTTATCTAGGCAGAAATACTTTTATAAAAAGACAAGATAGATTCACTATATTTTTTCTGTTTTACCAGACATAAATTTTCAACAGGATTTTCGGTTGATTCTTTTTTATGGTGCTGAACAATGACAGTACCGCTTTTTTTTAATAAAGACAATTTTGATAGGCTTACAAGTGCTTTATTTACAAATCCTTTATTATATGGAGGATCCAAAAATATGTAATCAAATGAACATTTCTTTTTTTCCAGTATGTTTAGACTTACTATATAGTCTTTCTTTAGAATTATACCCTTATCTATATTATCAGTTATTTCCAAATTATTTTTTATGATTTTAGCACATCTGTTATTGCTTTCAATAAATACTACTTTTTTTGCACCTCTGCTTAATGCTTCTAATCCTATTGCACCTGATCCTGCAAATACATCTAAAAATATCGCTTTATCAATATTGGACATGATAATGTCAAACAATGCCTCTCTTACTTTATGCGAAGTCGCCCTAACTGAATTATCTTTTAAATATTTTAATTTGTTTCCTTTGTTTTTTCCAGCAACAATTTTCAAAATTCTATCCTCTTAACTTCTTCATAAAATCTAAATTTTATTTATTATTAGATTAATCAGCTAATTTCCTGTCTTATTAGTTCAAATGCCAGATATTTTTTTAATTTTATTACAATTTTTGCTCTTTGTATCTTCTCTTTTCGCTATATTTTGCACAATCGACATGTAATACTGTTATTTCTGCAATTCTTTCCCAAATACTTGCGTACGCAACCATTTTTACCGTCAGATAATTCGCTATATACATATTACTGTCTCAATTATCCCTAGCAGCTACGACTATCCGTTATCCCTATACGTTAAATCCGATTTATTTTTGCACCTTTTGTTTTTCAACCAGCAAACCAGATAACCAGCTAACTATCTGGCCATTAATCCCTCAGTTACCGCTCACACCTTAACTATCGATTATTCACAATTTACGAATTGATAAACTCACAATAATTACTTGCCAAACATACACTCAATGTGTTAAAATGTCTACTGTTATTGATTCAACTAAAATGGAGGATTTTAAAATGGCAAAGTGCGATATTTGTGGCAAGGGACCACAATTTGGTAATCAAATCAGTCATTCACATAAAGTGACCAAGAGAAAATGGTCTCCCAATATCCAAAAAGTAAAAGTATCTGTTGAAAATACAGTTAAAAAGATAAACATATGTACTAAATGCCTAAAAGCAGGCAAAGTTAAAAAGGTTATTTAAAAATACCATTCTTCAAGCTGTTGTATTATTTCATTTGTAAGATAATCAGGAGTAGAGGCTCCACTGCTGATACCAACCCTATCATCTTTAGTGAACCATTCTCTACGTAATTGAGCCTTTGATTCAATATGATAAGTCTTTACTCCCTGATTCTTGCATATCTTCGCTAGCCGGGAAGTGTTTGCACTTTTCTTTCCGCCAATGACCAACATAATATCCACTTGCATTGATAATTCAGATATGCTTTGTTGTCTTTCCATAGTTGCCGGGCAAATCGTATTAAATATTCTTAATTCTTTTGTTTTTTCTAAAAGCTTGCAAGCTAATTTTTTAAAATCAAAAATATTTTTTGTTGTTTGAGAAATAAATCCAATTTTCTTACATTGGTTTACATCCTTTACATCATCGATTTCATTAATCACTATAGCATCATGATCAACCATTTCTAAAACACTTAATATTTCAGGATGTTTATTATCACCGTAAATAATTAAAGAGTAATGATTCTTTTTTAAGAATAACGCTATTTCCTGTAATTTCTTTACATTTGAGCAGGTTGTGTCTATTAATGTTATTTTTTTATTTTTTGCAGTTTTACTGATTGCAGGGGAAATTCCGTGCGCCCGGGTAATGACAGTACTTTTATCGGGCACTTGTTTTATATCATTGACTAGTTTGACACCTCGTTCTTGATAATCTTCGATCACCCTGGGATTATGTATAATAGGCCCAAGCATGTACACATCTTTTTCAGATTTCACAATGGTTTTGTTAGCTAAATCTATTGATTTTCTTACACCAAAACAAAATCCCATTTTTTTTGACAATAATATTTTCATTTTGTGATTTTCCGCTTTTTTCTATATTCATCGACGAAATACAATACATCATCAATGACTTCTTTAATGCTTTTATTCGTTGAATCAATGACAATAGCATCTTTTGCCTTTTTCAATGGCGATGACTTTCTTTTACTGTCAATATGATCTCTATTGACTAATTGTTCCTTCACTTCCTCATAGGTGATTTTATATCCCTTATCTTTAAGTTCTTTATATCTACGATTAGCCCTTTCCTCCGCAGAAGCTATAAAAAAGAATTTTAAATCTGCATTTTTAAGTATTGTTGACCCGATATCTCTACCTTCCATGACAATACTACCGTTTTTAGCCAGTCTTCTCTGCAGTGTGATTAGTTCTAACCTGATTTTAGGTAATTTTGCAATATCAGAAACGTGTTTATCAATTCGAGGACTGCGTATTCTTCGGGTCACATCTTCTTTGTCAAGAAATAATTTACAAAACTTTTTTTTATGATGTGCAATATATTTAAATTGGATTTTTATTCCTTTAATCATTTTTAAAATCGAACTTTCATCTTCCAAATCCACATGATTTTCAAGAGCTTTCCAGGTAATTGCCCGATATATTGCACCGGTGTCGATGTATAAAATTTCAAGTTTTTCTGCAACTAATTTAGCGATTGTACTTTTCCCTACGCCAGAAGGACCATCGATAGCAATAATTAATCCTTTTCCCATGTTTTTTTGTATCCTTTTATCACTTACATCTAACCCTTATTTAATCATCATTTTATCTGCCTGCTTTAAGAATTGCACAACATCTTTAATTTTTGAATTTCTTTTATATTTAAATTTCTATATTTTCCAGATTTTAAATTTCCCAAAATAATCGGACCCATTTGTATTCTTCTTAATTTTAAAACCCGATGACCGATAAATTCTCCCATTCTTCTTATTTGTCTCTTCTTACCCTCTTTTATCTTTATTTTTAAAACTGCATTACCATTTTTTATTTTTAATCTAATAATTTTGCATGGCATGATTTTATAATTATCTCTTAGAGTAACTCCTCTTCTAAGTGTATCGAGTTTTTCAATATCAGGGATTCCCTTTATTTCTGCAATATAGGTTTTTTCAATATTTTTTGAGGGATGTGTTAAGTGGTAGGTTAAATCACCATCATTGGTAAGTAGCAATAATCCTTCTGAATAATAATCCAGGCGGCCAATAGGATGAATTCTGGCATCTATATTTTCAAGAAGATCCAGGATTGTTGGCCTATTCTGCGGATCTGATAAAGTCGTTAAATAGCCTACCGGCTTATTAAGTAAAATATATTTCAATTTTTTGGAATCATTATATTTTACTTTCTTTCCGTTGACTTTAACCAAATCTTTTTGCGGATCAATTTTTGTACCCAGCTTGGTTATGATTTCATGATTAACTTCAACAGCTCCGGCAAGAATAAGTTCCTCACATTTTCTACGAGAATCCACTCCGGCACTTGCCAGAAATTTCTGTAATCTTTCAACCATTTCAATTAATTCCTATTTCCCGTAATTTTGGAAGTTCAGAGATGTTTTTTAATCCAAAATGCATTAAAAAGTTATCGGTAATTTTATATATCAAAGGATTTCCTGGTGTTTTCTTTCTTCCGGTTATTTTAACAAAACGATGCTTTAATAAATTATATATAACTCCAGAACAGCTGACGCCTCTATATTTTTCTATTTCCAAACGTGTAATAGGTTGATTATAGGCAATGATGGCCAGAGTTTCCAGTGCTGCACTTGATATCTGTATTTTTTTCTTTATTTCGGTCATTTTTTTTACCCAGATGGAATATTTTGATTTTGTTCCTATTTTAAATCCTCCGGCAATTTCGTACACTCTGAAAGGTTGAGCGGAATCTTCATAATCCTTTATGAGTTCATCCATTAATTTTTCTATTGCCTTTTTTTCCAATCCCGTTGTATCTTCAATTTTTTTAATGGTCAATGGATTATCTGAAACAAATAATAAACAGGTCAAAATGTTTTTCCATTCTGATTGTTCAATTTTTACTTCGTTAAACTTAATGCACCCCCCTGAGCCTAAATAAAATATTGTCATAATTTTTTTTCTGAAAACAACTGATTTTTTTAAAGTAAATAAGTTGCAAAAGTGCTAAGAAGATGATGATGATTTCTAATTTACTTTTAGCATTTTCCATAAAAAAACTAAACGATAGACCTTGCGAATTCTTTCTCAAGCAATCACTGATTATCTTCATTTTTTCTGCAACTGTAAAGTATCTTTTTTTTATCGGCACATATTCTTTATTTTTCTTGGTGGATAATACTTTTTCTAAAGCAATTAAAAGATCAGATAATTCAACTTTTTCGATTTCTAGATTATCTTCCGGTGTATCCATTTCAGTGACGGGAAAAAACACATTCCTTTGTTTTTCTGCCTTTTCCTTTAGATAGTGAATCACCTTTTTATATTTTTCATATTCCTTGAGGTATCTCTCATTATTTTCCATCTCGGTAAAATAATTCTCCTCATCGTCATTTTCTTCATTTTGCTCATCTTCCAGGGTATTTCTGGGAAGGAGTTTTTGAGATTTCATTTTTAACAATAATGCAGCATGATTAATGGTTTTACTGACGGCATTTATATCAATTGATTCTTTTTTTCCGTTTAAATAGTTAATATAGTCATGAATAATATCATTAATTGGAACTTCATCTATGTCCATCTTGTCATCTTTAATATTTTTAATTAAATCAATTGAAGTTCCTTCAAATTTATTAAATTTTATGGTATATAGTTCTTCTTTAATATTCATATATCATTTTCATTGCTTCTTTAGCTTCATTGATGGTTTGCTTCGCAATTAATCTTGCTTTTTTGCTTCCTTCAACAACTATTTCCTGTATCAATTTAGGATTTTTTTCGAATTGTATTCTTTTTTCTCGAAATTTTTCAAATTTTACATCAAATACTTCGGCCAGCATGTCCTTACATTTCACACATCCCAACTTACCTGTTCGGCAATCTTTGGAAATCTCATCTGCCTGAATTTTATTAAAAATTTTATGGTAGCTGAAAACACTGCAGATATCGGGATGCCCCGGGTCTTTTAATTTTATCTTCTGTGGATCTGTAACCATCGACCTCACTTTTCTCTTAATATTATCCGGAGAATCAGATATGTAAATGGTATTTCCTAAGCTCTTACTCATTCTCTTTCCGTCGATACCGGGGACTCTGGGTGTTTCAGTTAATTTTACCTGCGGTAAGGGAAATATTTCTTTATACAATCCATTAAATCTTCGTGCAATTTCACGGGATAATTCAACATGATGCACCTGGTCTTCTCCTACCGGTACAGCATTGGATTTATAAATCAGTATATCTGAAGCCATAAGCACGGGATACCCCAAAAGGCCGTAGCCGATGTTCTCTTTTAAATCTAAATCGCGAACCTGTTCCTTTAAAACCGGATTCCTTTCCAACCAAGGAAGAGGAGTAATCATTGAAAAAAGTAAATGTAATTCAGCATGTTCAGGAACATAAGATTGAATTAAAACAGTGCTTTTTTCCGGATCTATTCCTGCACTAAACCAATCAATCAACATTTCTCGAATATTATCCTTTAATTCAAGAGTGCTCTCATAACCTGTAGTTAAGGCATGGTAATCAACAACTCCAAAAAAACATTGGTACTCACTTTGTAATTTCACCCAATTTTCCAAAGCCCCCAAATAATTCCCTAAATGTAATTTTCCGGTTGGACGCATCCCGCTAAATATGGTACCTTTCACTTAAAAAAATCCTCCTTCGTAAAAAATCAATTGTCTCTTGTTTTATTCTATATCTTTGCAGTTATGAGTATTACAAATGCTGCAAATCACATCTATATCAGGTATTTATACAAAAAAAATACTGCCGGGAATAACACTTTTCCAATTATACCACTTAGCACTAGAAATAGTAAGATGATTTGTCCATAAGATTCAATTTTTGCATATTTATAGGCAAGTGGTGCCGGTAATAATCCTAACAATATTTTAGACCCATCCAATGGAGGTACCGGAATCATATTAAAGACAGCTAAGGCTAAATCAATAATAATTCCGGTTTGCAAAAAAAGCAGCCAACCTTTTATAAAACTAGTTACAATGCCGATAAAATAGCTATCCCTGGCAATGCTTATCTGTGAAATAAAATGAAAGCTGATCCTGAGCAATATAGAAAACAAAACAGCAGTCAGTAAATTGGCTACCGGACCCGCCAAAGATACAAATACCATATCTCTTTTTGGTTGTTTTAAATTAGCAAAATTAACCGGGACTGGTTTTGCCCATCCAAAACGAAATATTAACAACATTAATGTTCCAATCGGGTCGAGATGGGCTAATGGATTTAATGTCAATCTGCCTGCCTGAGCAGCAGTATAATCCCCTAATCGATAAGCAATGCTTCCATGTGCATATTCATGTATAGTAATAGCAATTAAAACTGCCGGAATACTCCAAATTATCTCAAATATTTTTTCCATCATAATATTATTTTTTATTTTTCCTTTCTTTCTCAGATATAATTGTCTTTACAAATAATTTTTCTTCCTCTTTATTTTTTATTTTTCCGTCCATTTTCGCATACAATGTTTTGTTTAACAGAACTGAGTAAATTGGTCCGGGTTCTATTCCTAAGCCTTCAATATCTTTCCCTGATATTTCCAGACTTTCATGTTTTGTTTTTTTCATAAAATTTATAATTCTTCTCTCCAATGTCTTTTGTTGATTTTTCATCATGATCATGAAAAGCATTTCATAATTACATTTTCTTAAATGAACAAATATTTCGCTGGGCATCAATCGTTTCCTTTGTACCAGGTATTGAATATTAAAATCATAGTTTAAAAATATATCATTTATTATGCTAACATAAACAGATTTAAGTAAAAGTTTTTTACAAAATCTTTGTACTTTGGTTATATCTAAATCTTCCAATAAGCATATTAAATAAATCAACCAGATTTCAACTTTTGCATCTCTAAAATTATTTTGCCAATATGCATAAAATTTTCTTACTTTTTTGATTTTTTTTATCATTTTTTTATCAACGATAATCCCGGGTAAAAGAAACTTTATAACTTCTAATTCCATCATTCTTGACAGTGATTTCTCCGGTTCTGCCTCGTTCAATATTAGCATCAGTTCTTCCGATATTCTCTTTCTTCTTAATTTTCCCAATAGTTTATCATCAATAGCTTTTTTAAGAAAATATTCTGTTGATTTATTGATTTTAAATCCATATCTCTGTTCAAATCGAATAGCCCTGATAATTCTGGCTGGATCTTCAACAAAACTTAAATTATATAATACCCGTATCACCCTTGATTGTAAATCTTTTTTTCCCCCAAAAAAATCTATCAATTTGCCAAAATGTTTTCTATTTAATTGTATTGCCATAGCATTAATAGTGAAATCACGTCTATATAAATCCTTTTTCATTGAACTTAACTCTACTTTAGGAAGTGCAGCCGGGTATTCATAAAATTCTCTTCTTGCAGTAGCAATATCTATCTTAAATCCGTTTGCTAAAATAATGATAGCTGTATTGAATTTTCTATAACTTTTCATTCTTCCCTTTAGTTCTTTGCATAACTCCCTGGCAAATAATATACCATTTCCTTCTACGGCAATATCAAGGTCATAATTTTTAATTCCTAAAAATAGATCTCTTACTATCCCCCCAACCATGAACACCGGATATTTTAACCTATCACCTATCTTTCCAGCATTATGTAAAATATTTTGTATTTCTAGAGGAAAATTTTCTTTGATAATTTTTATTTGATTATTTTTTTCTTTTTTATTTAAATTTTCTATATAAGTGGAAAAAGACCTTTTTGGAATATTATCCTCCCCATACATACTTCTGATTAAATCAGTTCTTGTTACAATACCGGTTAATTTATTCTCTTTATTAGTAACTAATATTCTTCCGATATCGTAAGATACCATTAATTCCTGAATTTTTGCAACGGGTTCATCCTGTTTTACGCGTATAATGCGTTTAGACATAAATTTTGAAACCGGTTCTTTCCCAAAACCATGTCTCTTAGCCCGGTTAAGTTCTTGCATTGTAATGATTCCTTTTAAAACTTCCTGTTTCATAACCGGTATGCCATTATGTCCATATCTTAGGGAAATTTTTCTTGTATCTTCAATGGATGTATTAACGTCTACTGTTTTTACAGGAGAAGACATGACATTTTTTGCGGTAACTCCTAAAACAATCTTTTCATTCAGTATTTCAATCAATTGCTTTTCCACATCATCCAATTCTCTATTTTTTACAACCGCAGATGCAGCCTGGAAATGACCGCCACCACCCATTTCATTTAGAATGATATCCACATCTACAGAATTCACCTTGCTTCTACCGACAATATAAACATTTTCATTCATCTTAACCAGGGTAAAAAATGAATCACTATTCTGTATTTCCATTAATTTATGCGTCAGAAATGCCAATCCTTCCGTATATTTATCCGCAGTGGCCTTAGCAATGATAACACTCACACCTTTACAGATGATTTCTTTGGCAGAATATAGCAGTTGATTCATCAATTCCTTTTGTTCATGATTCAATCCTATATTCATGAAATTGTTTAAAACATTTAGCTTAATTCCCTTTTTAAATAAATAAGAGACGCTATTAACATCATCAATGGTCGTAGTAGAAAAAGTAAGAGAACCGGTATCCTCATAAATGCCAAGCGCAAACAGAGTCGCTTCCGCGGGTGTAATTTCAATATTTTGTTCTTTTATCTTTTTCAGTAAAATTGTAGTAGTAGCTCCTACTTCTTCTATGTGATTGTATTTTCCCACGATATCATTTTCTGAAGTAGGATGGTGATCGTAAATATAAATTTCGACATCTTTTTTATTAATTAACTTTGCTAGGGGTCCTAATCTCCTTTTAATTCTGGTATCAACAATGATTAATTTATTTACATCCTGTATTTTTATATTCCGTAACGGTGCTATCTCTATCATATGTCCATATATCGAAATATATTTTCGAACATTTCTTTCCACTGAGCCGGAAAATACCATTACTGCATTTTTATGTAATTTTTTCGCAGCTACCATGGCTGCCAGTGAATCAAAATCAGCACTTTGATGACTTGTAATGATTTCCAATTTTTCATTCCTTTCATTTGTTGATTCATTTAAAATTATAACATAAATATACTTAGGCTGGTAATGCATGTAATATATAGTTCATTACTTAAAAAGTCGTTTGTGAATAGTTAATTAGCTGTTAGTTTAGAATTTGGATAGAAGTGTAGGAGTAATCAATAGTTAATTCGTCGTTAAAAAAGACAATTCGTACGGCAACAATTCTAATCTATATTTTCCGGTTGAAGAAAATACTAAAGGCAAAATCAACCTAGCAGAATAATTAATGAATTAATGAATTGGTTAATTGGTTAATCAGTGAATTGGTAAATTTGAAATTGGCTAATTATTATCCTTAGGATAGGCGTTTTGTCTTTCTATAGAGGGCTAACTAAAGCATAAATTAATAATAAAATTGAACATCAATGAATCAGTGAATTAGAGAACTGGCAAATTGGTTAATTACTCAATCTTTAAACATTTTTGTCCCATCTTTATCTACGGCTGCGAGAATCAAGGGTAGCTTCTCCTGTTTTTTCTCGCCTATTTTAAATGATGAAAGCAATATTTTTTTAGCTTCTTCTAACTTTTTCGCATTATTATAATATATTTCTGCCAAAACTTCATTAGTAGTTATTGAATCACCCACTTTCTTTCTCAATAAAATGCCCACAGAAAGGTCAATTTTCGAATTTTTATCTTCCCTACCAGCCCCCAAAATCATGGCACTTTGCCCAACTAATCTTGAATCTATTTTTTGAATATATCCTTTTTCCTTACCTTTTAATTTCATGCAATGTTTCGCTGCAGGCAATAATTTCGGATTTTCAACCATATTAACATTTCCCCCATGTTCCTGGACCATTTCCTTGAACTTTCTAAAAGCCAATCCGTTTTTCAAAACAGAGATTAACTTTTTCTCACCTTCCTTGATTGTTTTACTAACTCCTCCTAATTTCAACATATAAGAACCCAGAACCAAACAGATTCTTCTAAGATCTTCTGGTCCTTTATTCCTTAAAATATCAATGGCTTCTTTCACCTCCAGAGAGTTACCAATAGCAAATCCAAGAGGTTCCTCCATGTTAGATATCACAGCAATAGTCTCTTTTCCTAATTCAGTGCCTATTTCTACCATGATTTTTGCAAGTCTTAATGAATTATCGAAATTTTTCATAAAAGCTCCACTGCCGGTTGTTACGTCCAACACTATTTTATCCGCACCGGCGGCAATCTTTTTACTCATAATGCTGCCGACAATCAAGGGTATACTTTCAATAGTACCGGTAACATCTCTTAAAGCATATATTTTCTTATCTGCTGGTGCTAAATTAGCTGTAGGGTTAATAACCGAAATCCCTATTTTTTTTACGATTTCTATAAATCTCTCGAGGCTTAGTTCTGTTTTGTAACCTTTAATGGATTCTAATTTATCGATAGTTCCTCCGGTATGCCCCAAACCTCTTCCGGACATTTTAGCAACAGGGACTCCTAAAGCCGCTACCATTGGTGCAAGTGCCAATGTCGTGGTATCTCCTACCCCTCCGGTACTATGTTTATCAACTTTAATTCCATGAATTTGTTTTAAATCTACAATATTGCCGGATTTAACCATCTCCAAGGTTAGGTGTTTTGTTTCATTTATATTCATTCCTTTAAAGTAAATCGCCATCAACATGGCTGACATTTGATAATCAGGTATTTTCCCGGAAACGTATCCTATGATAAAATATTTTATTTCCTCTTCAGTTAAAATATTCCCGTTTCTTTTTTTTACAATAAGATCAATTGCACGCAATATTTTAAACTCCTCATTTTTTATAAACATCATTTATTTAATCTATCTTATTATACCACCAATATTATTTTTTTAATAAAATAGCATGCTTTACCAACAAGTAAGGCATGCTATTTTATTTAGAATATTATTTTTACTTTACTTAATAAAGAGTGGAACAAAGACTAAGGCAACTATGGACATTACCTTTATTAAAATATTCATTGATGGACCTGCTGTATCCTTAAGAGGATCACCTACAGTATCACCGATAACTGCTGCGGCATGCGGAGCGGTTCCTTTTCCGCCATAATTCCCCAGTTCAATATATTTTTTTGCATTGTCCCATGCTCCTCCGGAATTAGCCATCATAATAGCCAGTAAAACGCCGACTAACACAGCTCCAATCAACATTCCGCCTAAAGCTTCAGGACCAAGAACCACACCGACTAATATCGGAGAAACAACTGCCAGCAAACCTGGAATAATCATCTCTTTCAATGCGCCTTTTGTGCTGATATCAACACATCTTGTGGGGTCCGGTTTTGCCTTTCCTTCTTTTAATCCGGGTATTTCCCTGAATTGTCTTCTTACTTCTTCTATCATCAAAGCTGCAGTCTTTCCGACTGCATTAATCGATAATGCAGAGAATAAGTAGGGTAATGCGCCACCGATAAACATACCCGCTACGACAATCGGATCAGTAATGCTTACAATTGTTATTCCTACTGATTTGCTATAGGCTGAAAATAATGCCAATGCAGTTAATGCTGCTGAGCCGATGGCAAAACCTTTACCGATAGCAGCAGTTGTGTTTCCTACTGCATCCAGTGAATCTGTAATTTTTCTAACTTTTGGATCCAGTCCGGCCATTTCAGCTATGCCACCCGAATTGTCTGCAATTGGACCGTAGGAATCCACCGAGACGGTCATTCCGACAATAGATAACATTCCGACAGCAGAAATAGCAATTCCGTATACACCGGCAAATTTAAATGCAATCAATGTGGTTATTGCAATTAATATCAAAGGGATAAATGTACTCTGCATGCCCACTGCCAAACCGGTAATAATGGTTGTTGCTGAACCGGTTAAAGAAGATTTTGCAATCGATTTTACCGGTCCATATTCATAGGAAGTGTAATATTCCGTGATTAACCCAATCATGATACCGGCAACCAACCCTGCTGTTGTGGCATAAAAAGCATTCAGATTTCCAAACAAAATATTAGAAAGAAAAGCAGAACATATAGTAACCAAAATACCGCTGACAATTGTACCCATGGTTAATGCGCTGTGCAATTTTTTTTCGTTCTTTGTTTTTACAAAAAATGTCCCGATGATAGCGGCAACTGCTCCACAGGCTGCTAGAAGCAGTGGAAACATTGCGCCATTTGAGCCTTCATACAATAATGATCCCAATAACATACTTGAAATTATTGAACCAACATATGATTCAAAAAGATCTGCGCCCATTCCGGCAATATCACCGACATTATCACCGACATTATCGGCAATGACTGCAGGATTACGCGGATCATCTTCTGGAATTCCTGCTTCAATCTTACCAACCAGATCAGCCCCTACATCTGCTGCTTTAGTAAATATTCCTCCACCAACCCTGGCAAACAGAGCAACCGAACTTGCTCCTAATGCAAATCCATCAATTATTTTTGGATCCCGAAAGATATAATACAAGACACCCAGACCAAATAATCCAAAACCTGCAACAGACATTCCCATTACTGCACCACCTGAAAATGCAATATTTAATGCTTTGGTAATGCCACCTTCTTGTGCAGCAAAAGCGGTTCTACTGTTTGCTTTTGTCGCCATTTTCATTCCGGTAAACCCTGCTAATCCCGAACATACCGCACCAACGATGAAAGTTATTCCGGTTATATAACTTCTAACATAAGTTAAAATAATACTTACCAAAATAATAAATACAACTAAAACAATATACTCGCTTTTTAAAAATGCCATAGCTCCTTTTTCTATCATAGCTGATATTTCTACCATTTTTTCATTTCCCGGATTTTCCTTTATAACTTTTTTGTATAGAAAAAGAGCAAATATCAGCGATAAAACACCTGTTATTGGAATTATTGATATAATATTCATTCTATTTTTTCCTTTCTAATATCTAGTCTAAACACTTTGGGTATTTTCATGTATTGACTAAGTATTTATTTTTTAATTTTTTTTCTCTTTAATGGCTGCATGGGCAGCAGCTAAACGCGCGATTGGTACCCGGTAAGGGGAACAGCTTACATAGTTTAAGCCTGCAGAATGACAGAATTCTACTGAATTGGGTTCTCCGCCATGCTCTCCACAAATCCCGACTTCCAAATCATGTCTTGTTTTTCTGCCTAAACTTGTCCCCATCTTGACCAATTTTCCAACACCTTCTCTATCTAAAACTTCAAAAGGATTATCTTCTAATATTTTTTCATCAACGTAGCGCAGTAGGAATTTACCCTCTGCATCATCTCTACTAATACCAAAAGTAGTTTGCGTCAAGTCGTTTGTACCAAAAGAGAAAAATTCTGCTTTCTTTGCTATTATATCTGCTGTAAGTGCAGCCCTGGGAAGCTCTATCATGGTTCCAATCTTGTATTTTAATTTGATACCGGCAGTTTCTATCTTTTCTTCAGCAATGTTTCGGGTTAAATCATATAAAAGTGAAAATTCATTAATATGTCCAACTAATGGTATCATAATTTCCGGTTTTACCTTTATATTCTTCTTCGTTAATTCGATTGCCGCATCAATAATCGCTTCCACCTGCATCTTATATATCTCAGGGTATAAAATTCCCAACCGGCATCCGCGCAGGCCTAACATTGGATTTAATTCTCTCAAGGATTCAACTTTCTCTAATAGTTTTTCCTTTTTAGCAATTTCTTTTGAATTTGGTTTATTTATTTTTAATTTGGTCAATTCGATTAAAAGCTCTTCGTGCGGCGGTAAAAATTCATGCAGTGGAGGATCAAGCAATCGAATGATGACCGGAAGTTCAGACATGGCTTTTAAAATTCCATAAAAATCACTTCTTTGCATTGGTAATAATTTTTTCAAAGCTTCTGCTCTTTTTTCTTTGGTGTCTGCCATAATCATTTCCTGGACAATTGGCAAACGCTCCTGTGCCATAAACATATGCTCTGTTCTACAAAGCCCAATTCCTTCTGCACCTAATTCACGAGCTTTCTGGGCATCTTCCGGAGTATCAGCATTGGCATACACTCCCAACCGCTTTGCTTTATTAGCCCAGGAGAGTATTGTCTTGAATTCTTTACTTATTTCAGGATCAATGGTCGGCACCTTCCCTAAAAATACCTCACCTGTTCCTCCATCTAAGGTAATAAAATCATTTTCTTTTATGACTATTTCGTTAACTTCAATGATTCCTTTTTTACTATTGATATTTAGTTCGCTGCATCCGGCAACACAGCTTTTTCCCATACCTCTTGCTACAACTGCAGCATGACTGGTCATACCGCCTCTACTGGTTAAGACTCCCTGAGCTTCTACCATGCCATGAATGTCATCAGGTGTTGTTTCCGTTCTTACCAATATCACCACTTCCCCCTGTTTGCCCAGCTTTTCTGCTTCATCTGCGCTAAATACAACTTTTCCGTAGGCAGCTCCCGGAGAAGCCGGTAATCCCTTTGCAATTACTTTTATTTTAGCTTCAGGATCTATTCTTTTATGTAACAATTGGTTTAATTGATTTGGTTCTACCCTTAAAATCGCCTGTTCTTTATTAATAATTCCTTCCTTAACCATATCAACGGCAATTTTTACTGCAGCCTGTGCTGTTCTTTTACCGGTTCTTGTTTGTAGAAGGAATAATTTTCCCTTCTCTATGGTAAATTCATAATCTTGTACATCTTTGTAATTTTTTTCCAAAATATCCACTATCTTGGTTAGTTCCCGATAAGCTTCGGGTAGGTCTTTTTCAAGATGAGACAATGCTAGAGGTGTCCGAATACCGGCAACAACGTCCTCACCCTGTGCATTTAGAAGATACTCACCATAGTACTCTTTTTTACCGGTAGATGGATTTCTAGTAAATCCTACACCTGTACCGGAATCTTCTCCCATATTGCCAAAAACCATTTCCTGAACATTAACAGCGGTTCCCAGATCATCCGGTATTTTATTTATTTTTCTATAAGTAATCGCTCTTTTATTGTTCCATGATTTAAAGACAGCATCAATTGCCATATCCAGCTGCTCTTTCGGTTCTTCCGGAAAATCATTTCCGGTCACTTTTTTAACCATTTCTTTATACTTTATGACTAATTTTTTTAATCCATCAATATCTACTTCGGTATCTAATGTGACTTTATTTTCTTTTTTTATATCATCAAATATTTCTTCAAAATTTTCATGTTCAATTCCTAGTACAACATTACCAAACATTTGAACAAATCTTCTGTAACTATCATACGCAAATCTCTCATTATCGGTTTTTTTAATAATTCCCTTAATGGTATTTTCATTTAACCCGAGATTTAAAATAGTATCCATCATGCCGGGCATAGAAATAGGTGCACCGGAACGAACTGAAACTAACAATGGGTTTTGTTCATCTCCAAATACTTTTTTGGTAATTGTTTCCAGTTTACTCAAATGGGTATTAATTTGTTTTTTCAAAGCTTCAATAAATTTTGACTTGTTTTTATTAAATTCTATACATGCTTCAGTGCTTATTGTAAAACCCTGAGGAACCGGAAGCCCAATTTGGGTCATAGCTGCTAAACCAGCCCCCTTACCGCCTAAAATCGATTTACTTTCACCTTTGCCTTCATCAAAAAAATAAACATACTTTTTCATTTTATTCTTCCCCTTTTAAAATTTTGAGTATTTCAGTAGCAATGTCTTCTATCGCTTTATTGTTAATATTAATAACTGAACATCCTAATTTATTATATATATTCTCTGCGAAATTTAGTTCTTTATTAACTCTTTCTTTATTCGCATAAACACTGGAAGATGACAATCCCAAGGTTCTTAATCTTGCTGTCCTAATTTCAATCAGTTTTTCCGGAGCTATGCTCAATCCAACCACCTTCTCTTTTGGTAGTGTAAATAATTCCCTTGGAGGCTCTATTTCAAAATCTAAAATAATGTTAGCTACTTTAATGCCTTTATGCGCTAAAAACATACTAAGAGGTGTTTTTGAAGTTCTTGATACTCCAAGAATGATTAAATCTGCCAAACTTAAATCCAATTCCCGTTGACAACTGTCATATTTTACCGCAAATTCCATGGCTTCCATTCTTTTAAAATATTCTTTGTCAAATTTCCTAATAAGCCCTGGGATCAGTTTCGGTGAAATACCGCTTATTTTTTCTAAATTATCAATGATCGGACCCATAATATCAAAGGAATTAACTAATTTCTTTTTTGATTCTTCTCTTAAAAAACTTCTTAATTCCGGCTTTATCAGTGTGTAGACAATCAAACTATTATTTTTTTCAATTTTTTCCAGTATACCTTCTATGTCTTTAATTGACTCTATGTGTGCAAAAAGTTTTATTTTAAAATATTCTGAATTAAATTGACTGATTGCCGCCCGGCTAACGGACTGAGCAGTTTCACCGGTAGAATCCGATAGAATATATACGTAGGTGTTTAATTTGTTCTTTTCATCAATCATCCTATCCCTCCCCTTTTTGGCAGATTTTAGATAACGTTGCTGTTTGATTAAATAAAATACTTAATTTCTTAATCAATCCAATCCTGTTTTTTCTTATGTCTTCATCCTTATCCATAACCAGAACCTCTTCAAAAAATTCATCGACAAATAAACTTAATTTTTCTAGCATCTTATAGACTTCATGGTATTGTTTCGTACTTATAAATTGTTGTATTTCATCATTGCATTTTTTATATTGCTTCCATAATATCACTTCTTCTTGTTTTTTAAATAACGACACATTAATTTCGATCTCTTGGCTGCCTTTTGAAAGATTCATCACTCGGTTTGAAGAATTAATGATCTTGTTAAACATTTCGGTATGATACAATTCTTGAATAGCGTGAATTCTTAATTGAATGTCATTTATGTCATATTTTTCTTCAGCATCCAGGACTGCATCGATTACATCGTAATACATTCCTTTTTCCAAAAAAACATTTTTTAATCTTTGTTGCAGAAAAAATATAATTTGGGAAATAATCTTCTCATCATTATTTTTTATGACTATTGAAATATCTTCATTGAAAATTGACAAGGATTTTCTGATGATATCTAATAAGGATATTTCTAAACTGTTCTCCATGACAGATCTAATAATCCCTAAGGCTTGTCGTCTTAAACCGTATGGATCCTGCGAACCTGAAGGAATAAGTCCTACAGCAAAACAACCGATAATATTATCCAATTTATCCGCTATACTTAACACCAAACCACTTTTTGTTTTTGGTAATATATCCTCTGAAAAACGAGGCAAGTAATGCTCAAAGATAGTTTCAGCTACTTCATTTTTTTCCTGAGAAGAAACTGCGTAAATTTTCCCCATTATGCCCTGCAATTTAGGAAATTCTTTCACCATCTCTGTCACTAGATCAGCTTTTGATAAATGGGCTGCCCTCGAAATAATTTCTTGGCTTTCTTCATCTATTTTTAATAATTTAGCAACGCATTTACTTATTGCGGCTATTCTATGGGTTTTATCAAGAAGATTTCCCATATTTTCCCGAAATACCACATTTTCTAATTTACTGACCTTACTTTCTAATGGCGTTTTTTGGTCTTCCCGGTAAAAAAAGTTTGCATCTTCCAATCTTGCTTTAAGAACATTCTCATTTCCCTTTATGATTTCATTATCATTATGATTTGTATTGTTAATAACAACCATGAATGCGTTGAGCAATTCACCATTATTTTTATATATCGGAAAATATTTTTGATGAACTTCCATAACAGTCACTAAGACATGAATGGGTAATTCCAAGTATTTACTGTCAAAATGCCCCAAAATAACATGGGGATATTCTACCATATAATTGATTTCATCTAACTGATTTTCATTAATCGTTTCCCGTCCGTTATTTTCTTTAATGTTCCATAATAATTCTTCTTTTATTTTCTTTTTTCTCTCAATCGGATCAATGATGACATAATTTTTTTCCAGTGTTGCAGCATATTCTCTGCTTGAAGGTATATGGATTTTTTCCGGTGCCAACAATCGATGACCGCGGGTCACGTTTCCTGAAGAAATACCGTCTAAATCAAAGTGAATGATTTTTTCGCCATATAGGGCAAGTATCCATCTTATCGGTCTTATAAATTTTAATTTGCCATTTCCCCAGCGCATGGATTTTGGAAAATTCAAGCTTTGGATAGTATCTGGAAAACATTGTTCCAATAATTTTAAGGAAGATTTTCCTTCGACCGTTTTTACCGCAAAACAGTATTTGCCTTTCTTAGTATTTTCGATGATCAATTCTTCTGCTTTTATTCCTTGACTCTGGGCAAATTTCAAAGCCGGGTTTAAAGGGTTTAAATCTTCATCGAAAGCAATTGAAATTGACGGTCCCTTTACTTTAAGAAAAACATCTTCCTGTTTTTCACTTAACTCCGAAATCCATAGAATCAGACGTCTGGGTGTTCCAAAAACGTCTATTTTCGAATAGTTTATCTTCAAATTTTCTAATTTATTTACCGTTATTTTCTTTAACTCTTTTAATATATTTTCTATATAACCAGCAGGAATCTCTTCGGTTCCAATTTCTAATATTGAATCAACCATATGTATTTCTATTCCTTCTTTTTATTTATTCCATTCAATAAAGGAAAATTCATCTCTTCTCTCTTTTTTATCTGTGCTTCTGCACAAAACCTTGCAAGATTTCTGACTCTTGAAATGTATCCTGTTCTTTCCGAAACACTGATTGCCCCTCTTGCATCCAACATGTTAAAAGTGTGAGAACATTTTAGAATATAGTCATATGCGGGTATAGGAAGACATTTTTTAATTAATTTTTTTGCTTCATTTTCATAAGTTGTAAATAGATTAAACAGCATTTCAATATCGGCTTTCTCAAAATTATACTTTGAATGTTCCACTTCTGCCTGCCATTGTACATCTCGATAGGTTACGTTCTTATTCCATTTTAAATTAAAAACATCATCTTCTTTTTGAATCACCATAGCAATTCTTTCCAATCCATAAGTTATTTCCACAGGTATTGGATGTAATTCAATTCCTCCTGCTTGTTGAAAATAAGTAAATTGGGTAATTTCAAGGCCGTCAAGCCAGACTTCCCAGCCTAATCCCCAGGCACCCAAAGTCGGTGCTTCCCAATCACCTTCTATGAATCGAATATCATGATCTTTTTGAACAATACCTAGCTCTTCAAGGCTTTTCAAGTATATATCTTGAATATCTTTTGGGGAAGGTTTTAATATGACTTGAAACTGATGGTGTTGTTGGACTCTGTTTGGGTTTTCTCCATACCTTCCATCGGCGGGACGTCTTGAAGGTTCAACGTAGGCTGCCTTCCAGGGTTCCGGACCTAATACGCGTAAGAAAGTTGCCGGATTCATAGTACCTGCACCAACTTCTATATCGTAAGGTTGACATAAAACACACCCTTGGCTGCTCCAATATTTTTGCAACGAGAAAATTATTTCTTGAAAATCCATATTTTTACTTCCCTGTTTTCAAATAAAATACCCTCTCTTTCCAGCTTTGCAATAAAACCCGCCATTCTGTTGAGAGGGATTTCACGTTTATATGTTAATATAACAAAATAGATCCTAAATGTCAACGAAACTGCCTTAGCGTAAAAATCCATAAAAAAAACATATCGAGCCAATTTTTTTTAAATAAAAATGGGTATAAGTGTAAAGAAGGTAATAATGAATAACAATCGAAAAAGGTGTTTGGAAGTTAATGAAAAAAATATTGGGTGTTGAGTATTAAGTCGAAAAAAAATATATGAGTATAAAATTGAAAGCAAATTTAAAAACAGTTTGCGATTCAAATTATTAGATTAGGCCATCAACATAACAGCAGATTAGTCTATGGCTCAATCAATGATCTAATGAATTATCGAATTATTTAATTGGCGCTTACTCTTACAATTTTTTAAAAAACCTTTCAGTTTTAAAAATACAATCCGAATAATAATTCAGATAGACATCGGTTAAATCTTGCAGTTCCCGCAATCTATTTTCGGTGATGCAGGCTTTTGATATGGAAGACAGAGGGGTAATAAATATTTTTTTTAACAATCTTATAAAATATTCTGAGATTCGAATATATTCACTCTCATCCTTTTTCGCACATTGATGGCATGTTATCCCTCCATCAGCAATGCGAAAAAACAATTCCTTTTCGCCTTCAATCTGTCTATTGCAAAGATGGCATCGATATAATAAGGGTTTATAGCCTATATTGTGTAAAACTTTCCATTTAAATGACAATGCCAACAGCATCGGATCTTTTGCCGTTTTTAAATAAAAGAGTAACTCTTTAAATAGTAGGTATAGATTTATATTTGCTTCTCTTTCTGCAGTTAATTTGTTAATGACTTCAGCTCCATTAATTGCTAACGCATATTTTTTTAATTCCTTGCTGGCTCGAAAAAATGAATCAATTATTTCAGTTTGGTTTATGATATCTAAATTTCTACCTTTATACATTAAAAAATTGACACAGGTAAGAATTTCTATACTGCTGCCAAATTTACTTCTTGTCTTACGCACTCCTTTGGCAATTGCTCTTATTTTTCCATAATGTTTAGAGAATATTGTAACGATTTTATCTGCATCCTGATACTCTGAACTCTTTAAGATGATTCCTTCAGTTTTGTATAACATAAATATTGTATTCTCCGTTATCTTAGATCCTCTTTGCCGAATGCATCTGGTAACAATTCATTAATGTTACTGATTTTTATTTTACCTTTTAAATTTGAAATGATGATAGAGGTTTCATTGCCAAATTCACTAATAATTTGTCTGCAGGCTCCACATGGGAAACATGGTTTACTGGAATCACATATCACTGCCAATGCTTCAAATTGGGTCGAACCTTCAGAAACCGCCTTAAATATGGCCACTCTTTCTGCACAAATTGTTAATCCAAAAGATGCATTTTCAATATTACATCCAGTATATATTTTCCCCTCTTTTGTTAACAATGCTGCGCCAACTTTAAATTTTGAATAAGGGACATAAGCTTTCAATCTGGCTTCCTCTGCTATCTTAAGTAATTTTTTATAAATTTGTTTCATAAAAACCAACCTCTTTTTACAGATTATTACTCCATCTATAAGAGTTTATTTTAGCCATACTTCTGTTTCTTTTGGAACAATTTCAACCCAAGTCTGTCCTTTGTTTAACTTTATCATTTCACCAGTATTATCATAAAATAAAGTATTATGATCTTTAGATTTTTTTATCCATCTGGCTAAAACATAATTTCCCCCGTACAATATCTTTGCCATGCCCTCACCTATAACTTCAACTTTCAATCGGCCATCATTATCCCCTGCTATTTTGCTTACTGGTACATATTGGATAATGATATTTGATGTATTGATGTATTTTAAAGTTTCTGAATCTTTATAATATTTATTATTTACCAATCGATGATATAGATTGCTATTTACATTATATTC
>CBFCZX010000007.1:0-23291 GCA_965602765.1 uncultured Atribacterota bacterium
TATCCTTGCCTTGTAACTCTAGACAGCCTAATTTACTGAATCTTTTTAACCACTTGTAGTCGATGGTTCTGGATACACCCGAGTACCTGACAGGTATCAGTAATATTATTTGTTTTCGTGCATGTTGCAGTACACTATATTTAAAACTAGAAATACGATCATCTTTGGTCATGTGTGCCGTTCTACTCCCTATTTTTGAATATTGTGGTTATTAATATTCTGCGGGAAGTAAAAAATGCATGACCAGCTATTATTTGAGTCTGTACTATAATTTCTGTAAAAGTAAATAAGAGATCTTGAAAAGGGCCATCTAAAACCTCCATAATAATTAAAACACACTAAAACCATTAAGGAGGTAAAAAACAAGATGACCCAACAAAATAATAATTCAATCCAGGCTATTTTACAAGAGGCAATCCGCAAGGATGGGGATTTTATGAAGGAAATAGTAAGGAGAATCATGCAACAGCTTATGGAAGAAGAAAGAGACCGGCAGGTCGGTGTATCGTCTCATGAAAGAGATGATGTAAAAAGAAAAGCCAATAGAAATGGTTACAAACCCCGTTCTTTCAATACCCGGGTAGGCCATTTATCGCTTTCCAAACCCCAGATCCGGGAATTTGCCTTTCATACCCAGCTCTTTGAAAACTACCAGAGAAGCGAGAAAGCGCTTCTTACTAGTATTTGCCAGATGGTCACCGATGGCGTTTCCACCCGCCGGGTGAAGAAGATTGTGGGCAGACTCTCTCCGGATCTTATCTTTTCTAAATCCACGGTCAGCCGTATCACTCAAGAACTGGATCCCCAGATTAACACCTGGCGGGAAGGACAACTAAAAGATCATTACCTCTACCTCTTTACCGATGCGGTCTATTTCTTCTTACGGGAAAACCACCAGGTGGTTTCCCGGCCTCTTCTTGTTACCGTCGGTGTCGATAAGAATGGAAAGCGCAAAATATTGGGAGTAGATATTGCTATAGAGGAGAGTTATGCAAGTTACCGGGACCATTTTAAATCCTTGAAAGAAAGAGGGTTAAAAAAGGTAGATTTAACCATCTCTGATGCCCATAAGGGACTCATCAAAGCCCAGCAGGAAATCTTTCCCGGGACACCGCACCAACGTTGTATCTGTCATTTCATGCGCAATAATCTATCGAAAGTGCCCTACAGGGAAAGAACAAAATTAGCCGCCTATCTCAAACAGATCTATGCATCTCCTAATAAGCAAATGGCGATATCCATTGCCCGTTTGATTGCCGGAAAATACCAAAATAGTTATCCTAAAGTCAGCCGTCTACTAGAAGCATCCTTGGAATCCACTTTAACCTACTTATCCTTTCCGGCATCGCACTGGCGAAAGATTCGCACTACTAATCTCATTGAAGGCGTATTGAATAAAGACTTAAAACAACGTTCCAGAGTAGTCGGTATTTTTCCCAATAAATCATCCTGTCTGAGATATAGCTGCCTCAGGCTCATGGAGATTGATGAAGAGTGGCAGACCGGCAGAAGGTATATGAAGTTACCACAGGAAGATGATCAAAACACAGAAAAGGATGATACTTTACTTAAAGAGATTAAAAAGATAAAAGAAGGAGTCAGTAGCAGGGAGGAATTGATGGTTTCTTAATTTTACAGAAAAATTGGGATTGACTCAAATTTTAAAATGCTTATACCAAAGAGAGGCGCAATACATAAATACAAAAAATACTATCGCTACTATTAAAGCTATCATTAAAAGAGTAAAAAACCACATAATTTCTGAGGCAATCTTAAACGGCCACCACTCTTCCATATTTTTCCACAATATTATTGCTGTCCAAAAATAAACTATAAAGAAAATCAAGATCACTACTATTTGTATTATTCTCGGTATCACTATCATTTTCTGTCCCTTTAATACTTATAATTCACTCAGAATAGTCCTTAAACTACTCTATTTTAGTTCTACAGCCCATGGCTGATGACTATTATGTTTAATGCTTATTATAAATCGGCATGCTTACAAGACACTTCGTTGTAGTAATATGATTTTTCTATATTTACTATACTATAAGCTTTTTAAAAATTCTTCTTTTTAAAAAGCTTATAAATAAAAAGTCCTTCAGCTAATGCCAAAGGGCTAAAGAATTGTTAGTTGAATATTTTTGCAAACTGCACATAAATAGATCTTTCACTTTAATTTATATTTAAAACTAATACATATACAAACTTAAAGTTTATAGTGTCCTAAAAACTAATATATTTATTTAATAAATCTTTTTTTATAAAAATCTGATTTAAAATTCTTTTTAAGGCATTAATATGGATGTTTTATGATTATTTTTAGCAGGTTAAATGAAAAGCTGCGATAACATTCTCTGTCTGATATAGTTTATTATATTCTTCACAAGCTTCCTTTGTTTTTTTAACAATGATTTGAATATTTTTTTCTTCTAAATATTTAATTAATTCCAAAGGAACTTTCATTAAACCATAAGCTCCGGTTCCGATGATCAAAAGTGTTGGTTTTTCGCTAAGTATCTCTTTTAAATCATCGATACAAAGATTGTGTCCTTCTTTTCTCCACCATTTATCATTAATTCTTTTTTTATAAATTATAAGATCAGAACGATATTCTTTCCCATCGATTTCTATTTTTCCAAAATTATAATTTCCTATCATATTTGCGGTATTCTCCAATGTATTGAGTGATAAAAATAGTAATCGCACTCATTAATTTTAGAAAACGGCAAAAAAAGTGTATAACCAATTTACACTTTTTGATACCGCTTAAGAGTAACTAATTTTTATTTAGCACAATAATATATTATTTTTGAACGAGAATGATTGATAGCAGGTTTTATGTATATTGATAAATCAATTAAAAAAATATTACCACATAACTATTTTTGTTTTTTTGTGTTCATTTACTATAATTTGTTTATTGTTTATTTTTTATATTACACGTTTATCAGCTTTATTTACTAATGATTATTGAAGCATACCCAACAACTTCTTCATTCATGCCTGTAATATCACCTGATGTGGCATATTTTAACAATTCTGCCTTGTTTGCACCTAATGCCTTGCATACAATTAACATGGTTGTAATCGGTCCGGGACCGCACATGGTTAACTGCTGGTCATAAATTAAATCATATAGTTTTTGTGGATTGAATTTAAGAATGGCTTCTATGGCTTGATAATCAATATTTTTTGCATATTCTTTTGATTTATAATGGGTAAAATCTGAACTGGCTATAATAACAATATCTTTATCTTTCACTGAAGAACTAATGGCACCAGCAACACGAATATTTGTTTCTATATCCTGTCTGGCCATAGAAATTGGAACAATATTTATATTATTCCCAAAAATATACTGGATGAATGGGATTTGAACTTCTATGGAATGTTCATATTGGTGAGCTTTGTTATCTTCTTTGATTATTTTTGAATGGTTTAAGATGTTTTTTGCTAAATCCTCGTTGATTTCCAATTCTCCCAGAGGCGTTGACCATTTTCCTGAACTGATAATGGATATTTCTTCACCATAGCCTCGATGATTAGGTCCTAGTATAATAATGGTATCAGGTTTACCGTCACGTGCCAATCGGTAAAATCCATGTGAGGCAACAGGCCCGGAATAGAGATAACCGGCATGAGGGCTTATTAATCCTCTAATCTTTCTTTTGCCTGCAAAATTTGTCAAAGGTAATTTTCCTACACCAATTTCATGTAGAAAGCAATTTTCAATTTGTTTATTTAATTTGCTTAAATTATTTTCATAAAAGCTTCCGCTATAGACAGGATCTCTTATTTTATATTTACTCATATAGTCATCTCCCTTATTCTTAAAGAAAATACATTTGATTTATTATTTGTTTTATTTGCTTATCAAAATCTATTTCTAATGGAATGATGACTGCTTTTCCTTTTTTTTCGCAACCTTGGAATTAAAATAGCAACCAAGACAAGTACAACTATTGCAATAAACAGTATCCTTACATATAACGAGTAATATAACGATTTGATAAAAGATATATAATATCTTTTCTTAGCTCCGGGATAATCCGGATTTAATGCTAATACTTTTTTATAACCGGCTGCAGCATCACCAAATAGAGTATTTTTCTCATCATTTAGTGCTAAATTGTATTTAGAATCAATGATTTTCAGTGTATATTTTTGATCCTCCGGATATACTTTTTGAAGATAAGTATATGCTTCAATCGCTTTATCCCAATCTTCATTTTCAAAATAAGCCATAGCGATTCCCTGGCGCGCATCAATGTTCAGCGGATCAATATCTATCACCTGTTTGTATTCTTCTGCCGCTTCCGCCCATTTTTTTTCATCGATATATTTATCTCCAAGTTGACTGTGTATAACAATTTTGGATACGCAATATTTTACAATACGATTATTGCCTGCGTCAGCAATATAGATATAATCCCGGCTATCAACGGTAATTCCTTCCGGGTAACTCAAATTAGCCCTATCTGCTTCATTACCAAATTCCACTAAAAATTGATCATCTTCATCAAATTTTAATATTTTACTGTTTTTATAGTCAGATACATAGAGATTATTTTCTGAATCAAAGGCCAGATACCGGGTACCGTCGAATTTACCCGTCTCATTCCCACCTTCACCAAATTTCCTTAAAAACAATCCTTCTTTGCTCATTACCTGTACCTGATTATGAAAAGTATCGGCAATGTAGAGATTTCCATCTTTATCCAAAATAATGCCCCGTGGATAATAAAATTCACCATTTCCCATACCTTCTTTTCCAAATTTTCTAATAAGTTCAAGATCGGGTGAAAAAACTTGAATTCTACTATTTCCTGTATCTACAACATAAATATTATCATTCTCATCAATAGCAATGCCCCTTGGATTTGAAAATTCACCCGGACCGATTCCTTCTTTACCGATCATTTGTAAACTTTTCCCGTCCGGAGATATTTTGTGTATACGATGATTGAATTGTTCAACAATAATAATATTCTCCTTGCTGTCCAATGCAATACCCACCGGTCCGTCAAGCTTTAAATCACTATTTTCTTCAGGGATAACTTTCAGCAATCTTCCCTCGGATGTAAATATCTGAATCCGGTCATTTTCCCAGTCGGTCACGTAAATATGGTCATTTTTATCAACCGTAAGACCTACGGGATAATTGAATTCCCCTGCCCTGTTTCCATATTCGCCAATAGATAATACGGTTATATAGCTTATCTGAGCAGAACAAGTAATGGATATGGAAATCAATATATACAAAAAAATAAGTAAAAAATATTTTTTCATTTACTTTTCCTTCTTTTTGTTGTTTTTATAATTTTACTATTTTAAGACTTTGGTTACAAATAATTTTTGATGAATAAAATGAATTAATTGGAATGGTTATTGGAGGATGTCAGCTTTTTTATTTCACTGCTAAGCATTTTGAGCGATTCTAGCTGGTAATTTTTGTCTTTACTTTTATCCGATTGCAAATATTGGACTGAACCGTAACGAACAACTATTTTGTGTTTAAAAAAAGCCGGAATTATTTTTCCACGAGGAAATATTTGGTGGGCACCGTCAATTCCTGCCGGCAATATCGGAGCACCTGTTTTCATAGCAATTCTTATAATTCCAAGCTTGAAATCCTGTAATTCACCGTTAATTGAGCGTGTGCCTTCCGGAAATATACCTAATACCTCTTTATTCTGCAAAACATCCAGGGCGTGCTTTAGGGCTTTAATATCTATTTTTTTGCGATCCACCGGAAATGCATTCAGTCTTTTACAGACAAAATTCCCGATAAAATTATTAAATACTTCTTTTTTTGCGATAAAATTCATTTTTCTATTAAAAGCAGCACCTAGTATAACGGGGTCAAGGTTACTTGTATGATTTGCTGCAACAATCAAAGAACCTTCTTTTGGTATATTTTCAAGTCCAATTATTTCCATTTTCCAAAAGATTTTTAAAAGTACCCAAGCAATGAATCGAACGAAAGTATAAAACATATTGTGTATCCTTTAAATATGGTGTGCCCGAGAGGACTTGAACCTCCAACCTACGGCTCCGGAGGCCGTCGCTCTATCCAATTGAGCCACGGGCACACATTATCGACCAATCTCAAGTCTAAACGCAAATATTTCCGGCAAATCTGTATTTAATATTTTCTTTTGGGCTAAATATATCGGATATTCAACTCTTTTTACAGTTAGTTCTCTTTTTTTATCATCAAATATTCCGTAACTTGCTTTTGGATTACCGTCACGAGGTTGTCCTACACTTCCACAATTGATGATATATCTTTCATTATCCAAAAGATGGATATTTCCTCCCAGTGTAAAATCCAGATGATTCACTCTATCCGCTTCTTTATCCAGAGAAAAACATTCTGCAATATGTGAATGGCCAACAAATAAAATATCAAAAATGAAGTTTTTAAAAATCATGTCAGCACTTGAAATATCAATAATATAATCCCATTTAAATTCTCCGGGACTTCCATGTACCGCTAAAATGTTTTCCTTTATAAAAAATAAATTCTTTAGGCTTTCTAAAAAGTGCTTACTTTCTGCGCTTAATTGATTTGCAGTCCATTTTATGGCGTCTTGTGCTTCCCGGTTAAAAAAAAAGATGCTTTCTTTGCCAATTGAGGCTTGGTCATGATTTCCTGCTAAACATTTCGATGTAATCTCTTTTACCTTTTTGATACAAGCATTTGGACTTGCGCCGTAACCAACAATGTCTCCCAGGCAGATAATTTCATCTACTTTTCCCATGTCATCCAAGACGGTGTTAAGTGCTTCAATGTTACTATGAATATCAGAAATTATACCATACTTCATAACGATTCAGACCTTCTTAAATCAATCATAACATAGAAAAAAAGCGGCGTATACACGCCGCAACAATTTTTTACATTATTATTTTTATTAAGACCTTATGATTTCTTTAATTCTCATAATAGCAGAGTTGGTAGATCTTGCCATTTCATCCAATTTCATAGTGATGAATTTAATGGTTTCTTCCAGGTCCGGTATCAGGATGTATTCCAATGCATTCACTCTTCGTCTTGTTTTTTCAATTTCATCCGCCAGAAGATTGATGGTTTTATCTAATTCTGCAACCCTTAGCATTATCGGCAAGACTTTATAGAAATTTTGAACTGATTTATCAATTCCCGCATTAGTATCTACCATACTGTAGGTATGGTATTTTCCCTCGCATTTATACTTATAGTGGGGAACTTTTACACTCATAATATTTTTATAAGAAGTTATGGCTTCAGTATTTGCTTTTGGAAACATCAATGCTTCCTCCAAAGATATTTTACTCATTTGAGAGGAGACATTTGCAAACACCTGGTAGCATTTTTCTAATTTTTCTTCTAATTCTTCTCTTACTATCTTGCTTTCCTTAGCCAAATGAATAAATTCCTGTATCAGGGCATCTCTTTTATCTTTCAATAATTTATGTCCGCGTTTAGCTACGATTAATCTCTTTTTTATTTTTAATAATTCCATCCGGTTAGGATTAATCTTCATCAGCATTGATACTATTTTCCTCCATATTTAAATCTTCGGGAAAATACTTCTCGATGAAATCATCCTTGATTCTTTTGAGTTCTTCTTTCGGTAAAATAGTTAATAGTTTCCAGCCGATATCTAGACTTTCCTTGATAGTTCTATTTTCATCTTCTCCCTGGGTTACAAAAAGTTCTTCAAATTTATCAGAAAATTTAACATATTTTTTATCAATTTCAGTTAATGCCGCTTCACCCAGGATAACTGCTAATTCCTTTGCTTCTTTACCTTGAGCGTAAGATGCAAATAGTTGGTTCATGACATTAGCATGGTCTTCCCGTGTTTTACCTAATCCAATCCCCTTATCCTTTAAACGGGACAAAGAAGGTAATACATTGATTGGCGGGTATATTCCCTTGTGATGTAATTCTCTTGCTAAAATGATTTGACCTTCAGTAATATAGCCGGTTAAATCCGGTATAGGATGCGTTTTATCATCTTCGGGCATGGTTAAAATCGGTATCATGGTGATTGAACCTTTTTTATCCTTTATTCTTCCGGCTCTCTCATATAATGTCGCCAGGTCGGTGTAAAGATAACCCGGGTATCCCCTTCTACCGGGAACTTCTTTTCTGGCCGCTGAAACTTCTCTTAAAGCTTCGCAATAATTGGTCATATCAGTAAGTATAACCAGAACATGCATATCTTTTTCAAAAGCCAGGTATTCGGCACAGGTCAGAGCCATTCGCGGAGTAATGATTCTTTCTACTGCCGGATTATTGGCCAGATTAATAAACATGACACTTTTTTCGATGGCACCCGTTCTTCTAAAATCATTCATAAAGAAATTAGCTTCCTCAAAAGTGATTCCCATTGCTGCAAATACTACCGCAAAATTACTTTCTTTTCCGATAACTTTCGCCTGTCTGGCAATCTGAGAAGCTAATTTGGCATGAGGTAAACCTGCACCGGAAAATATCGGTAATTTTTGCCCACGAACCAGCGTGTTTAAAACATCAATGCTGGAAATGCCTGTTTGTATAAAATCATTAGGATAATCTCTTGCAAACGGATTTATAGGATCACCGTTAATATCTAATTTTTTCTCCGGAATCAGTTTCGGACCATTGTCTATCGGTTTACCGGAACCGTCAAATATCCTTCCCAAAATGTCTAAAGAAACCGGTAATTCAATGACTTTTCCCAGGAATCTTACCTTTGTTTTTTCGACATCAATACCGGTCGTTCCTTCAAATAACTGAACAACGGCTTTATCTTCACTAATTTCTAATACCTGCCCTCTCCTTATCTCCCCGGAAGATAATTCTATTTCAACCAATTCCTGATATTTCACATCGGTTGTTTTTTCTACGATTAATAAAGGTCCGGCAACATCTGATATGGTTAAATATTCTTTAATCATTTTATATCTTCAATTCTCCTCCCTTAATTGGATATGCCATTAATCTGGGATATTATTTCTTTTTCGATTTCACTAAACATTTTTAAATTATCTTCTTTGATAGATTTAGCTCTGACTATTTTTGCTTTTACAGGCAGATTATTTAATTTTTCAATAGATATATCTTTCTTTATAGCTTTAAGTGAATTTTCATGAAATAATATAATTAACCTAAGAATGTAATATTGTTTTTTTATAGAGGTATAAGTGTCTATTTCATCAAAGGCATCTTGATGTAGAAAATCTTCTCTGATGGAGCGAGCGGTTTCCAGTATAAGCCTTTCCTGATTGGAAAGTGCGTCGACACCAACAAGACGGACAATCTCTTCCAATTCAGATTCTTCCTGAAGAATGCCCATTGATTTTCTTCTTAATTCTATAAATTCTTCATTAATTTCCTTCTTGTAATAATCAGACAAACCAGCTAAATAGAGAGAATAACTGGTCAACCAATCAATAGCCGGGAAATGTCTTTTATAGGCTAATTTGTCCATTAAACTCCAAAAAACCTGCACGGTTCGTAAAGTATTTTGTGTTACCGGTTCCGATAAATCTCCGCCGGGAGGTGATACTGCACCGATTACACTCAAGCTGGCTTCTCTGCTGTCACTACCCAAACATACTGTCCTGCCCGATCTTTCATAAAAACTTGAAATTCTAGTTCCAAGATATGCCGGATATCCTTCTTCGCCGGGCATCTCCTCAAGTCTTCCGGAAATTTCACGCATTGCTTCAGCCCATCGTGAAGTGGAATCTGCCATAAGTGAGACATTATAGCCCATATCACGGAAATATTCTGCTAAAGTGATTCCTGTGTAAACTGAAGCTTCACGTGCAGCTACCGGCATATTTGAAGTATTAGCAATCAAAATAGTTCTTTCCATTAATGGTTTTCCGGTTGACGGATCTTTTAATTCAGGAAATTCCAACAATACGTCCGTCATTTCATTGCCCCGTTCACCGCAACCGATAAATATAATAATTTCAGCATTACACCATTTGGATATCTGGTGCTGAACGACCGTTTTACCGCTGCCGAAAGGCCCGGGAATACATGCAGTTCCTCCCTTTGCTATTGGAAAAAATGTGTCGATAACCCTTTGCCCCGTAATTAATGGTTCAAATGGCGGCAATTTTTGTTTGTAGGGTCTTGGCTTTCTAACCGGCCACTTTTGAAGCATAATAATATTATTTTTGTTTCCATGCTCATCCTGAATAACAGCAATTGTCTCTTCGACAGTGAAATTGCCTTTCGATATATCGATGATTTCACCTTTGATTCCGTAAGGAACCATGACTTTATGTTCGATAATACTGCTTTCCTGTACTGTGCCAATAATATCACCGGTTTCAACTTTGTCGCCTTTTTTCATAGTTGGCTTAAATTCCCATTTTTTATCCCTGTCAATACCAGAAGCCTCAGCACCTCTTGTGATAAAATCACCTTTTGCTAGCATTATTTTATCTAAAGGTCTCTGTATTCCATCATAAATTGAAGATATGAGTCCGGGACCTAATTCTACGCTTAAAGGCATATTGGTTGAAAAAACGGGTTCTCCGGGTCCAATTCCGGAGGTTTCTTCGTAAACCTGTATTGTCACCATATCCTTGTTTAATTCAATAATTTCACCAATCAGTTTTTGTTGGCTTACTTTTACCACGTCATACATTTTAGCGCCTTTTAGCCCCTTGGCTATGACAACGGGTCCCGCAACTTTTACGATTTTAGCAGTTTCCATTATTCTCCCTCTTTTCCAAATAAAATATCTTTCCCTATGGCTTTTTCGATATTTTTCTTTAAAAGTGTTAATCCAATATTCTTATTACCAAGTTTCCCCGGTACAACAGTAAAGCTTATTGTTGATACCCTTTGCAATTCTTCAATGACACTCATCATCTCACTGGCAATTTTTTCAGTAATAAATACAACAGCATATTTCTCATTGGCTATTTTATTTAATAATTTTATTGCTTCTGCCGGTTCATTTACTGGAAATAAGTCAACACCAAGTAATTTAAATCCAATGATTGAATCTTTATCTCCCATTAAAGCGATTTTATTCATCATATGCATCACGTAATCTTTCTTTTATTTTATTTTCAGAATTTTTATTTAATTTACCGGATAAAATTATTCTGATGTTTTTTATGTCATTTTCTTTTGCGGTAATAAAACCAATTAAGGGTTCTATTCCGAAGGTAATATATTTTCCTATCTTGGTAAAGTTTAAGATAAAATTATCTTTGAATTTTTCCAGTTCCATCAAGGAATTGTTCTTCTGATAAGCATTGATTCCTGATTCAATGATATTTTTATAATCCGTATTATTTAATTTTTCTATCCAGGAAGTGAGCGGCGAATCATAAATCTCAATTATTTTATCAATTTTAAAATCACCCTCAGGTATAATAAATTCCCTGGTATAATTCTTTTTTTCTCCTCTAATTTTTGCTCGAATACAATTTACAATATTATTTAAATCAATATTTATTCTGATAAATCGCTTTAAGAAAAGTTCTTCAGGTTCAATGATTTCTACTTCCTTAATTTTATTTAAAACCATTAGGTATCTCTCTTTGTCAAGTATAAAATCAATTTTTTCAGGGTCTCTGTGTTTTTGGAATTCTTCAAAAGTTTTTTTTATTAAAAACTCAAAGGATCCCGGAATATCTTCAAATTTTTCTTCATAAATAGCCGATTTAAGTTTCATTGGGTCAATCGTATTTATTTTAGATATTAATTCATCCGAAACATCTTTTTTTAAAAACTTTGATTTAATGATAATTTTTAAATTTTGAAAATCATACTTTGAGGCAAAAGTAAAATAAAGAAAATGAAATGGTGAAACTTTTGAAATGTTTTTTATGATACTGTAATAATATAATAGCTCCTGATTCAGGGTATTCTCATAAAGTTCAGGATGATTAATATCAAAGTTAGTCTGAATGAATTCACTTTCATTCAATATTTTTATGGCGGAGGAAAGGTCATTTACCTTAAGAAGAGTATCCATGAATTCTCTAGTCATTATTTCTTTATCTAATTTTTTTACAATTCCGTTTGCAAAAGCATATTCTTCCTGGTTGTTTGTGTCGGCTCTATAATATTTAAACATAAACTATCCTTTTCTGTAATCTAATGCTTCTAAAATTTCTTTATTGTGTTCTCATTCGAATAATTGACTGTTTACCGCCATTTCATACTTTTCTCGAGCTTTAAGCAATAAAAGCTCCAGGGAAATGTTTTTCTTAATATCACCCGAACCAATGATAACGCCACCTTGAATTTGAACGTAGGAATCATCCAGTTTTAATTCACCTTTTTTTTCTTTACTTTTTAATTCTTTATTGATGTTTTCTATAAATGCATCTGTTATTCTTTCTTTATCCGATTTACCAATAGTAATTGTTTCATCACCGTTTTCTATATTGCTTAATATAATTTTTTTTATGTATTTGCAATATTTCTGATTATCCATGTTTAATATATTTTCTAATGCTTTTTTGAAAACTCCTTCTATGATAGTTTGTCTCTCGGATAGTAAAGTCTTTTTTGCATCCAGATTGGCTTCGGTTATTATCTTATTTTTCTTTAATAGGCCTTCTTGTCTGTGCTTTGCTAAAATGCTATTTTTTATAGCATCCGCTTCCTTTTTTCCTTTACTAATCATTTCTTTAGCTCTGGATTCAGCCTGAAAAATGATTTCATTTGCCTCTTTTTGAGCATCCGATAAAATTTTTTCTTTTATTTCTTTAATTGCCATTAATTTTCATCCTTTTATAGACTTATTCCATTAAACAACAGTAAGGATGCTAATAGGGAAAAAACTGCATAAGTTTCAACCATGGTAACCATAACAATTGCTTTTCCCAACCCTTCCGGGTTTCTAGCGGCTAATCCTATTGCTGCAGCAGCAGTTTTACCCTGATACCATCCGGAAAAAAATCCGACGATTCCCACTGGTATACAAGCAAAAAATATCTGCATTCCCTGGTCCAGAGTAACCGGAATGGGTGAACCACCGAGAATACCTGTTTTCATTAAAACCCAAAATCCTACCAATAATCCATAAATACCCTGGGTGCCCGGAAAAGCCTGCAGGAATAATACCAAACCGAATTTTTCCGGCTCTTCTGTCAGAACACCTATTCCGGCAGCCCCCGCAATTCCTACACCAATACCGGACCCGGAACATGCCAGTCCTATGGCAGTAGCCGAACCTAAAAATGCTATTACTATTCCCTGTGTAATCATATTTCCTCCCCTTTTCCTACTTAATTTTCATTTTATTCTAAAATATTTTATTTGTATTATTATCATTAATCGGTAAAAGTATCCGTATTTATTTTTTATCTCATGAATTTGGTTCAATCTTTATGTATTTTGTATCAGTTTTAAAAGGTTTAAAGCTTGAGCCTCCTCCTTCATAAAACTTTGTAAAAAATTCCACATATTGTAAACGGGTGGAATGGATAAATGCACCCATTCCGCTGATTGCCATATTAAATACATGGCCTATAATAAAGACCACGGCTGCTAAAATGATTCCCAAAATCGGGATATCCTTGAACAGCATGACGAAATTATTGACAACAACGGCTAATACGGCAGTTGATAATCCCAGTGCAAATAAACGTGAATATGAAAGAATATCGCTAAAATAACCGATAATATCGTACAAGCTAATCACGCCACCTGCAATTTTTAAAAAGAAGCTTTTATTTCTTCTTCCTTGTGTAAGTATGATTGCCAATAATCCGGCATAGATTATTATATTGGAAAGCATCTTCATTCCTGAAAATGAAGGTATTGCGGCAGAGATGATATAAAATATGAATCCGGAAATAAGCAGCAGCCAGGATCCCTGATCCATCAATCCATCTGCAAGTTTTTTATTATTGACATTAGCTACAAATTTGATGATAAATCCGGTATAAATCTGTATTACACCCAAAACCAAGGAAATAATCAATAGCGGCATTGGATTTTCAATAGGATTGAGTAATGTGACTTTATCGACTAGGAAATTTCTAATCGCATGCATGCTTTCAGGGAAGTAATTCACTGTATCGCCCATCCAACTACCCATCATTGCGCCGATAATAAATGTAGATATTCCCCCCAAAAAAAACAATCCAAAGAATTTTTTGGGCAATCCTTCAAATTTCATTTTTGTTAAAGCTAAATAGGATAGAATGGTAATGATTAATCCATATCCGGCATCAGATAAACACATTCCAAAAAATATAAAGTAAAATGGTGCAAATAATGGCGTCGGGTCAAATTCTGTGTATTGCGGAATACCATATAGTTCAGTTACTGATTCGAAAGGTTCTACAAAATTATTATTTTTTAAAGCAACTGGTATGTCATCATTTTTTCGGGGATCGCTATATACTATTTCTAATTCTTTAAATTTTCCGTAAAGAATATTTTTTAATTTCTCCTGATCTTTTTCTAATACCCAACCTTCCATGATAATAACGCGATCTGTCTGTTTAATAAATCTCTCTGCATCTTTCCTGCTTTTCAAAATAGAAAGGTAATCATAAATGATATACATTGAGAGATTTTCTTCGTAAATTTTATTACTCTTACTCCTAACCTCTTCCCGTCTTTTTTCCAGGCCACTTATTTCTTTTAGTATTTTCTGGTTAATCTGTTTTACATTGCCTTTGTAATCTGTAGGAACTTTAAAGTAGTTAAAATTGTATTTATTCAATCTTTTTCTGATGCTGTCGTAATAGTCTTTTATGGAAATGACTGCAATTTTACAATGTTTTTTGCTTTCACTGATTTTAACAACTTCTATTTCTTTTCCAATTTGATTTATTTCTTTAATACAAGAGGCTAGCTGTTTTGTTTCAATCAATCCTATTAAAAATGTAGTCTTTTCTGAATCCTTAAGATCTTCCATTTTTATTTTTAAGTCTTCCCATTCAGAAAGATAATCCTGGAGGTTTGTCAGATAGTTTTCACGATTTTTGATTTCCTTTAATACTGCATCTAATGATTTGCATTCATTGTAGAGACTTTTGTAATCATAAGCAATAAAAAGGCTATGGAGGTCAGTAAGATTGTAGTGTTTTTTTATTTCATTAATTAATTTTAAATTTTTTTTGGATTTAACCTCAAGATGAGAAAAATAATCAATGCAATATTTTACTTCAGATAGTGTTGAATCAATTTTAATATCTTTATCTTCATGGAAATGCTTTAAGTAGGATTTTTCTATTTTCGAAGTGACATCCTTTATCTGTATACACCCTGCTTTTTGAAGTTCTTTTATTAATTCTTCTTTTAAATCAACATGTGTAAAGAAATTTGCTTTTCTTATTTTGCTTACAGACATTATAAACCTTCTATAATTTTTTCGGTAATATATTTTACTGCTTTTTCGATTTTGTCAGATGCGTTTCTCTTAAGGGATTCTTTCTCATTGTTACAGTTTTTATAGATGTTATCAGATTCTTCTTTTGCATTTTTTTCATCATCAATAATGAGAATTTCACCCTCGCGTATTGCTTGTTCTTTTATACTTTTTTTTAATTCTTCAACTTTGTCGGCAGCTTTATTTATGATTGCTTTTGCTTTCTTCTCTGCATCTTCAATCATATTTTCAGCAGATAATTCGGTTTGTTTGACATCTTTAATCATTTTATTTATCAATTTTTCACTCCATACAAAGTAAATATTATTTCAAATACTATTTTTAGCACCAGCAAATATTATAGCATGATGCAAGGGCATCATCAATATATTTTTTAAAATTCGCAATTATTCGTTAGATTTAAATAACATTTTTTTGATTATAATGTGTTTTTTATTAAAGCAACAAGTAGGAATTTAGGATATTAACTTTTTAATTTTATGGTTGGTTTTCATTTCATTGAACCCAGCAGAACTACAGTTTATTTTTTGCTTGTTATATATTCCACAATATAAGGAAAAATAATTAAGAATACACGCTCAATCTATAGGTTGTTGTCAAAATACACTTATCTCTTCCATTAATTTATCTATGACCATTTTTTTATCGTACTTTCCTATTAATTTTCCTTTCCTGAATAGAACACCGGTTTTTCTATTAAAGGCAATCCCAATGTCTGCTTCCTTTGCCTCCCCGGGTCCGTTGACAATACAGCCCATTACGGCTATGGTCAATACTTTGCTTCTATCCGAAATCCTTTTATCTACTTCTTTTACAATTTCACTCAAATTCACATCGCATCTTCCACATGTCGGACATGAAATAATATTAATGCCTTTTTTTCTGACTCCAAGAGACTTCAGTATCTCATAACCTACTTTTACCTCTTTTACCGGGTCTTCTGTTAAGGATACTCTAATAGTATCACCGATTCCCTCATGCAATAAAATCCCCAGTCCCACAGAAGATTTTACAATTCCTTGGGTAGAAAATCCGGATTCAGTAATGCCAATATGCAAAGGATAGTCATATTTGTTCGAAAATAATTCATTTGCTTCAATGGTATCCATTACATTTGTAGATTTTAGAGAAAATATAGCAAGGTTAAAATTTGTTTCTTTCAATACATTTACCATATTTTCGGAAGTTTCCATGATGGCTTGTACATTTGGTTTATCATATTTTTTTACAATGGCAGCATCCAGAGAACCCGAATTTATTCCAAAACGAATGGCAATTTCTTTTTTCTTTGCCAAGCTAATAATGTTTTTTATGTTGTCTTTGATTTTTATATTCCCAGGATTAATTCTGATACCATCCACATCAAGCTCCATTGATTTCAAGGCAAGGCGATAATCGAAATGAATGTCTGCAACCAGCGGAATATTTATATTTTTACGGATAATCGGAATGTTATTACATGATGCCATGTCCGGAACAGCAATCCTCACTAATTCACAGCCTTCTTGCTCCATTTTTTTTATCTGTTCAATCGTATTTTTTGCCTTCCGGGTATCTGTATTTGTCATCGATTGCACGGAAATTGGTGCGTTACCGCCAACCTTCAATTGACCAATTTGTACAGTTCTGGTTTTTCTCCTTTTAATCATCGTCTGTACTCTCTATTTAAAAAATATTCTGTTAATATCATTATAGGTTGCAAATAAAAATATCACGATCATTAAAGAAATACCTATCAGATAAATGAAATTCATTTTTTCCGGTTCCAAAGGTTTTCCCCTTATTTTTTCAATACACAGAAGGACTATTTGTCCGCCATCTAAAATGGGAATTGGAATCAAATTGAATATACCTATAAATATGCTAAGGATAGCTGTAAAATAAAGTAAACTCATAAATCCAAGTTTGGCAAATTCACCGGTCATTTGGGCAATACCCAAAGGACCGGCAACTTCAACCGGAATTTTTCCGGTAATCATTTCCATAGTATTGGTAAAAATCATTTTGGTAATAAAGACGGTTGTTTTCAGTCCTTCACCCAGTGAAGTGAAGATATTCAATTCTTTAGTTATTATTTTAAAACTGATTCCGATCATACCCCTTTTATATTCTTCATTGTATTTGGGAATGATGATCAGTTCAACGATTTCGCCATTCCTATCGACAGAAAATTTTAATTCCTTTCCAACATTATTGCTGACAATATTTGCTATATCCTCTGTATCTTTCACGCTGCGAGAGTTAATTTTAATAATTTTATCCCCTGCAATGATACCTGCATTTTCTGCCGGTCCATTTTCAACGATAGTATCTATAATGCTTGTTGTTACGGGTATGCCGTTTACCAAAAAGATCATACTGAAAATAATAATAGCAGTTATAATATTCATGAGAGGACCTAAAGCGACAATCATTGCCCTAACGCTGACAGGTTTTTTATCAAATCTTCTCGTATCCTGAACCTGTTCTATTGGTTCATCATCATCCCCCTGCCCCATCTCTCCGGCCATTTTCACATATCCGCCAAGAGGAATCAAGCATATATTATATTCAGTTTCATTTTTTTTAAAACCTAATATTTTTGGTCCAAATCCAAATGCAAATTTGTAAACCTTTACTCCGAAAGCCTTTGCTGAAAGAAAGTGGCCCAGTTCATGGAAAAATACCAATATACTAAATACAAATACAAATGCAATAATCGTACTCATGTCTCATTCTCCAATTCATTATTTACTCTTTATGCATAATGAAAGGGCTTCCTGCCTTGCCCAATAGTCAGCATCAAGTATATCAGATATAAGAGGATTTGTTTTTATTTTATGACTTTTCATAACGGCTTGAATAATGGAAGGTATCTCGATTATTTTTATTTTTTCGTTTAGAAAAGCATTGACAGTAATTTCATTAGCAGCGTTTAATACTGCGGGCATGGTTCCGCCCATTTCAATGGCTTTATAAGCTAATTTTAAGCAGGGAAATTTTTTAAAATTAGGATTTTTGAAGGTTAACTGTTTTATTTTAACCAAATCAATCACGGGGTAATTATTTCTTTTTCTTTCGGGATAAGTCAAGGCATGTTGAATGGGTAATTTCATATCATGCTCACTCATCTGTGCCTGAATGGTTCCGTCAATAAATTGAACCATTGAATGTATATAGCTCTGTGGATGAATAACTACATCAATCCTATCTGCAGGGATATCAAAAAACCATCTTGCTTCAATAACTTCCAATCCTTTATTCATCAAAGTAGCTGAATCAATACTAATTTTCTTCCCCATATCCCAGTTTGGGTGATTCAATGCTTCTTCTACCGTTACTTTATTTAAAGTGGATTCAGTCAGGTGATAAAGTGAACCTCCTGAAGCAGTTAATATAATTTTTGCTATACTCTCTTTTGGTTCATTTCCTATACACTGAAAAATAGCATTATGCTCGCTATCTATAGGTATTATTTTCAGATTCCGCGATTTTGCTTCACTCATTAATATTTCACCGGCAACAACCATAGCCTCTTTGCTTGCCAAAGCAACATTCTTATTGTTTATGATAGCTTCATAGGTTGGGATAAGAGATGCAATTCCGGTAATAGCCATAACCACAAGGTCAATTTCTCCCAATGTAACTAATTCAATTAATCCTCTTATTCCCCACATCACTTTTATATTGAGATATTTATTTAGGCTATTTTTTAATTTTGTTGCAAAATACTCATTTTTTACAACTGCTATTTTTGGTTTATATTTTAATATTTGTTCTTTTAACAGGTTTGTATCTTCCCAACCGCTTATACCGACTAATTCAAATAGTTTTTCTTGATCTGAAAGGACGGTCAAAGCTTGTTTTCCAACCGAACCTGTAGAACCTAAAATGACAATCTTTTTTTTCATAGTTAAATCACTTCTCAATCAATTATTTTATGGTATATAAACAATACAGTAATAGAAAACAGGGGCAGCAAATAAAAGACTATCAAAGCGGTCCAGCACTCCTCCGTGCCCGGGAATAATAGTACCGGAATCTTTTATGTCTGCACTTCTTTTTAACATAGATTCAAATAAATCCCCAAATTGACCGATTATCGATACGGTCATGCCGATAAAAAATAATTTACTGAAATCATACTGCAACCAACGGTTTAAGAAAATGATGGTGGCTACACTAAATACGATGCCTGCAATCGAACCTTCGATTGTTTTCTTTGGACTTATTTTTGGTGCCAATTTCCTTTTACCCACAGCTGTGCCTATTATATAGGCGGCAATATCATTCATCCATACAATCAGCAATAAAAAAATAAGAAACATATTCCCATTAGGTAACAGTTTTATCTTTATCAAAAAAGAAGATAAAAATCCAATATAGATACTGGCAAATAGAGTTATAGCAATACCGCTTAACGGGATATTTTTATTTTTTATGAATAATCTGCTAGTAAAATAAAGTAAAATTAATACTGTTAAAATAAGTACATGATCAAATCTTATAGAAATTAATTGACCGATAGAAATAAATATAAAATATAAGGAAAATATTGTGCTAAAAATAAGAGAAGGTTGATAGTCTTTTTTCGCATGCATTTGATTAAATTCAATGTTTGCTAAAATATTAAATATAATGACAGTGACTAGAAAAGGTATGTCATTCCAAAAGATAATGTACCCCAAAATGGGAATACCTAAAACGACTACAAATAATCTTTGAAAAAAAGTACTATACTTTTCCCCCATATTTTCTTGTCCTTTTTTGAAAATTACTAATCGCTTGCATTAATATATTTCTATCAAAATCAGGCCAATATACAGGCGTTACAAATAGTTCAGTGTAAGCAATTTGCCAAATCATAAAATTGCTGATTCTCATTTCATTACCTGTCCTTATTAATAAGTCAGGATCGGGTAATTTATTATCATATAAATGTTCCTGTACTATTTTTTCATCAATTTCATCGATACTTAATTTTCTATCAATAACTTTTAATGCAATCATTTTAATAGCATCGACTATTTCAGCTCTTCCTCCATAATTAATCGCAATATTTAATTTTAATACTGTGTTTTTATGGGTGACATCCTTGATTTCCTGCATTTTTTCGATAAGTGATTTTGGTAGAAATTTAGATCTGCCTAAAAAATTTACTTTAATTCGATGATTGAGCATGTATTCTTTTTCTTTAACTAAAATGTTTTTGAATAAATTTATCAGGTAAAGGACTTCATTTTTCGGTCTTTTCCAATTTTCGGTAGAGAATGCATAAAGGGTGAGTATGGGAATATTCAAGCTGATACAGTCTTGAATTACCTTTTTAACTGCTTTTGCCCCTTCTTTATGTCCGGCAGTTCTAGGTAGTCCCTTTTCGGTTGCCCACCTGCCGTTTCCATCCATGATGATGGCAATATGTTTGAGTAAATTGTTTTTTTTAGCTATTATTTTATCTTTTTCCAATTCTTTCACTTAAAAAAATACCCCCTTTAATATTATCTTAAATATGAAATACATTTATTTTAAAGGGGGTTGTTAATTATTCTTGAACTATTGCTTCATTAGGACAGGCATTTGCGCAACTTCCACAATCGGTACAGGTATCTTTGTCGATAACGTATTTTTCATCTCCTTCAGATATCGCTTCAACCGGGCATTCATCGACACATATACCGCATTTTATACAATCATCTGTAATCTTGTAAGCCATCTACTGATTTCCCCCCCTTCCTTTCAATATGATAAACGCTAAACTTCTAAGATTTCTTTTTCTTTTACTACTAGTATTTCATCAATCTTTTTTATATATTCGTCAGTAATGTTTTGAACTTCTTTTTGAAATTCCTTACAATCATCTTCTGAGATGATTTTATCTTTTTCATCTTTTTTTATGAGTTCATTGATTTCACGCCTTACATTTCTGATGGATACTTTTCCATTTTCGGCCTCTTTTTTGACTAATTTTACTAATTCTTTTCTTCTTTCTTCATTAAGAGCAGGTATTGTCAGACGAATTAGTTTTCCATCACTTGAAGGGGTGAGTCCCAGGTCGGATTTCCATATTGCTTTTTCTATTTCCCCCAGGCAATTTTTATCCCATGGTTGTATGACAATTAAATTAGATTCAGGGACAGAAATATTTGCAATTTGCTTTAATGGTGTTGGAACACCATAATAAGGCACCACCAATCGGTCAATCAACGTAGAAGATGCTCTTCCGGTTCTAATATGTGTGAACTCATCTTTTAAAACCTTGACAGTCTTATCCATCTTACTTCTGGTTTTCTCTATAAAGTCAGATATCACATCTATTCCCCCTTTACTATTGTTCCGATTTTTTCACCCAATATAACACGTTTTATATTTCCTTCGGTATATAAATTAAATACAACAACCGGTATATTATTTTCCATGCAAAGCGAAATAGAGGTCGCATCCATTACCTTAAGGCCTTTATTTAAAAACTCTAAAAATCCCAATTTTGTATATTTAATCGCTCCTTTATTCTTCATTGGGTCTGATTCATATATACCATCTACTTTTGTTGCCTTAAGAACTGCTTCTGCATTTAATTCAATAGCACGTAATGAAGCAGCTGTATCGGTAGTAAAATAAGGATTACCTGTTCCGGAAGCAAGGATGACGACCCTGTTCTTTTCAAGATGTCTCATGGCTCTTCTTCTAATGTAAGGTTCAGCAATTGCTTTCATCTCAATGGCCGTCTGCACCCTGGTTTCAATATTCAATTTTTCCAAAGAATCCTGAAGCGCTAATGCATTGATCACCGTTGCTAGCATCCCCATATAATCTGCAGACACCCTGTTTATTCCTCCGGCACTACCCTCCTGCCCACGAAAAATATTACCGCCACCAATAACAATAGCGATTTGAACTCCCAAATTTCTTATTTCAGCTAATTGCTGAGAAATAAAATTAATTTTATTTATATCAATACCAAATCCTTTTTGCCCAGAAAATGATTCTCCGCCAAGTTTTAGAAGTACCCTTTTAAATACTGGTTTTTTCATCTATCTTCCTTTTGTTCTATTTTTTTATATGATCATTTTTTTGTCAATATTTTTATGATTCTTCACCGAGTTTAAATCGAACAAATCTTTTTACAACAATATTTTCACCTAATTTAGCAATGGTTTCCAATAATAAAGTTTTAATATTTTTGCCGGAATCTTTGATAAATGCCTGGTCTAATAAACATACTTCCTGGTAATATTTTCCCACTTTGCCTTCTACAATCTTTTCAATGACTGCCGCAGGTTTTTTTGATTTTTCAGCTTGAGACCTGAATATATCTTTTTCTTTTTCCAAAACATCAACTGGTACATCTTCCTTGTTAATGTATCTAGGATCTAAAGCAGCAATTTGCAATGATACATCTTTTACAAAATCATTAAAAATATCTGTTTTTGCTACAAAATCTGTTTCACAATTTACTTCGAGTAAAACACCTATCTTTCCGTCCAAATGAATATAGGATTCTATTTTTCCGCACAAAGCTTTTCTGTGTGCTTTTAATGCAGCAGCATTGATTCCTTTTTTTCTCAGATATTCTATGGATTTTTCTAAATCTCCGCCGGTTTCTTTTAATGCTTTTTTGCAATCCATAATTCCTGCACTGGTCTTTCTTCTTAGCTCCTGAACCATTCCTGCAGTTATATTCATACTTAACTCCCCTTGTTTAAAATAAATATTTTTCTATGAGACTTTCTCTTCCAATTGATCTTCCATGCTTGATTTATTTCCTTCAATGACTGCATCTGCTATAACAGAAGAAATAAGTTTAACGGCTCTAATTGCATCATCATTCCCGGGAATAACATATTCAATTTCTTCGGGATTACAATTAGTATCTACAATGGCTACCACCGGTATAGAAAGTTTTATCGCTTCGGCAATGGCTATTTTTTCTTTTTTCGGATCTAC
>CBFCZX010000008.1:0-22897 GCA_965602765.1 uncultured Atribacterota bacterium
TAGGTTTTGGATATGATGTTCATCGATTCGTTGATGGAAGAAAACTGGTCCTGGGAGGGAAAATCATTCCCAACGAGCTAGGATTGGATGGGCATTCTGATGCCGATGTTATAATTCATTCCCTGATAGATGCATTACTGGGTGCGCTGGGAGAAGGTGATATCGGAAAACATTTTCCTGACACTGATAAAAAATACAAAGATATTTCAAGTAGTAAACTTCTTGAAGAGACCATGAAAATATTAAAAGAAAAAAAATACGTTATTAATAATGTTGATATTTCGGTTATTATTGAAAACCCTCGATTATCGCCATTTATTTATGATATGAGATTAAACCTTTCAAGAATTTTAAATGCAACATTCGACCAAATCAATATTAAAGCTACAACAAATGAAAAAATGGGTTTTATCGGAAGAAATGAAGGAGTAGCTGCCTATTGTGTTGTTTCTATATCCAGTTCCGTAGGTTAAAAGATGATCAATCATTTAAAATATGGTTTGCAAAAATTTTTTACCAGGAAGAATTTGTGAAATGTAATCATCAATTTTGAATATTCACAGACTAATAGGAAAATCTAACTAACGAAATATACACTTTAGGTATTGGAAATAGTGTATTATAATAAAAAGAGGAGAAGTAATAATGATGAAGGAAAATGAAATTAAAAATGAAAAAGACAATGAGGAAAAAGAACAGGAAAATGAGAAGGTAGAACAAAAAAAGGAAGAAGAAACAAAATACAAAGAACCGGATTTACCTACTCTATTTGTCTGGTTTATCAGCATGCTGACCGGTAAAGCATGGGAACATTTGGGATTGATGATGAATCCGGATACAAAAGAAATTAAAAAGGATTTAAAAAAGGCTAAAATCGTCATTGACAGCATTTCTCTTTTGTATGATCAAATAAAAGATGAATTGATAAAAGAAGATATAAAAAGAATTGAAGATTTGCTGACGAATTTAAGATTGAATTACGTGGAAAAATTAAAAGAGAACTAACGAAGCTCATAATATCATCCGATGAAAGTGAGGGAGAGCAAAATGAAAAGGAACTATATTTACAGAATGGGTACTACACTCATAGTATTATTGTTATTTTTTCTTTGGGTAAATATTTTGATTTATGCACAGGATGCACAATCATATTATAAAACCGGATATGAATATTTTGCACAAGAAAATTATCAGAAAGCTGAAGAATATTATAAAAATGCCATAGAATTGAATCCTGACTTTGAAAAAGCTCATTACTGGTTAGGAAAAGTATACGCTAAAACAAATGAATATGGAAAGGCTGTGCAAGAATGGAAGGAAGTTTTAAGGATAAATGCGCAAAATCAATATGCTTTCTGGAATTTAATTAATAGTTATACAAATACTTCAATGGTCAATTCAAACAATGCAATAGATTACATCAATGAAGGTATTCAACTAATTGGAAATCCACAAGCTATTTTATTAAAAGAGAATGCTCCTTCTGTTGATAACTTGTTAAGTTCTATTCCTTATTTTAAGAGATCAATAAGAATTGAACCCGATTTTATAGAAGCTTATTATTGGATTGCGGAAGTATATAGAGTTTTAGGGGCTAAAATAACTTCTCAATTTTATTATCAAGCGATAGAGAATTATGAAAAGACTATTGATACCGAGGAAGCAAGAAACAATATTTCATTTATTCATCCTTCCGATTATTGGTATGCTTATACGCAATTAAGCGATTTATATATATATTTACGAATGGAAAACAAAAAGGAAACACTATGGCGAAGATTTGAAAAATCAAGGGCACTTCCTTATCAACAAGCACTCCAAGATAAAGGTTATTTAAATTATGGTTTTCCATCGGAAATCGAAGTTGGATTTGAAAATGGAGAGCAAGTAGAATATTGGATTTATCCAGAAAGCAATAAGACCTTTATAATAATAAACGGTGAATTACAAGGCGAAAAAGAAGAAGCACAAACCCAGCCGTTTATTGAAGAAGCTACCATGGAAATCAAAACTGAAGATCTTGCAACAGAGGAATAATAATAGAGCTTGAATCATTGTTTATCGTATAAGGCGAAAAACACAAAAAACTCAAGCAACCATAAGTATTAAAATTACCATATATAAATTTTTAAATAGTATGTCATCTAAGGATTTGCTATCATTAAAATTTGGATATTTTAAAAAATTGAATATATATTTTAAATAAATGATCGCCGTTCAAATGGTTTTTATTGCTTTATAAAGGAGGAAAATCATTATAAAGGAAAACAAGATAAAACGTATAGGAATTATGGGAGGTGTATTCGATCCCATACATTATGGGCACTTATTTACCGCGGAAGAAGCCAGAATAAATTATCAGCTTGATAAAGTCATCTTTGTTCCATGTCGCCAACCTATACACAAGAAAAATATAACCATTTCTTATCCAAAACATCGTTTTACCATGGTAGAGTTAGCGATTAAAAATAATCCTTTTTTTGAAGTATCAAAAATAGAAATTCAAAGAACGGGATTTTCCTATTCTATTGATACGATAAAAGAATTTATGAAAAAATATAATAATAATGTTGAAATATTTTTTATTACCGGAGCTGATGCTTTTTTAGAATTCAATACCTGGTATAAAAGTGAGGAATTAATAAAACTTTGCGAATTTGTTGCAGCTGCACGCCCAGGATATGATTTAAACAAGCTAGATAAGAAATTTAAAGACGTTATACATATTATGAAAAATACGGCTTTAGCAATATCCTCAACAAATATCAGGAAAAGAATTGCAGAAAATCGAAATATCAAATATTTACTTCCCGAGAATGTCATTAACTATATAGACAAGAACAAACTCTATCAATCATAGATTTTTCGTAAAGATGAATTGACAAAAAATATTTCTCATAAAAGAAAGAGAAAGCGGAAAAAAGATGAAAATTGATTCGATGAAATTAAAATTGAAAAATATGTTAGACCAAGAAAGATGGAATCATTCCTTAAATACTTCTCAGATTGCATATGAACTGGCGATAAGATTTGGTGCAGATTCCAACAAAGCAAGAATTGCTGGCTTATTACATGATTGTGCTAAAAATGTAACATTTAAAAAATTAAAAGAAATTGCAATCATCCATAAAATAAAATTTGATGTTAAAATAGATAATATCCCAAAAGTACTTCATTCTTTTGTAGGTGAAATCATTGCCATGCAGGAATTTAAAATTCGTGAACCCGATATACTGCAAGCCATCAGATTACACAGTACCGGAGGAGCAAATATGTCAATATTGGATAAGATTGTCTATTTGAGCGATAAAATTGAACCTTTGAGAAACTTCAAGGGAATTACTAAAATAAGGCAAATGGCATTGAAAGATTTAGATAAAGCGATATTGATGCTTCTGGATGAAGGGCTAATATCCTTAATTCAAAAAGGTTTGTTAATTTATCCTGCTACCATGGAAGCAAGAAATGAGATTTTAAGTAAGGTGGTTTTAATTGATGCATAAAAATAAATCGAAAAAAACCATATTAGGTAGAAAAAAAAAGAAACGGAGACTATTATTAGTCTCAACATTATTTTTGATTTTATTTATTTTTACGTTAAAATATTTTAATATATTTCCCTTTAGTTCAAATTTATTAACATATAAAAGAATAAATATATTAATCGTCGGGTGTGATGAGATTGAAAATCACGGTCGCGCGGATACAATTGCCTTTTTAAGTATTTCTCCGAAAACAAAGGATGCTTTAATTCTTTCAATACCGCGCGATTTAAGAGTTGAAATTCCAGGACGGGAGATGGATAAAATAAATCATGCATATGCTTTTGGAGGAAAAGAATTACTAATTAAGACTGTAAGCCAATTTCTTGATTTACCTATTCATTTCTATGCAGTAGCAGATTTCAATGGTTTTGTGGAAATAATTAATGAATTAGGTGGAGTAGAGATTGATGTGGAAAAAGAGATGCATTATATCGATAATGCGGGAGGATTAAACATCAATCTGTATCCTGGAAAACAGTTACTGGATGGCGAAAGAGCATTGCAATATATTAGATTCAGGCACGATAAATTGGGTGATTTAGGAAGGATAAAGAGACAGCAGCAATTAGCTTTAGCTACGATTGACAAAATGATGAATCTTGATACAATTACCAAAATTCCACAAATATTAGAAGATGTAAAAGATTATATTGAGACAAATATAAAAGTGCAGGACATAATTACCTTAGCAAATTTATTTAAAGGTGCAAGTGAAGGATATTTCAAAACAGAAACAGTTCAAGGAGAACCGATTTTCATCAATGGTATTAGTTATCTGGAGCCGGATAAAGAAAAAGTACAAAAACGGGTCAAATCTTTAACATATAGTCAAAATTCAGGAGTAAAGATTGAAGTTTTAAATGGAAGCGGAGGCAAAGGAATTGCTCACAAAATTGCCAGGGAATTAGAATTGCAGGGTTTTGAAATAGCAAACATTGATAATGCAGATAATTTCAATTATCAAAAGTCAGAAATTATTATTCATTCAAAAGAAATAAACATTGATAATGAATTTAAGAAGTTATTTAAAGATTTCATAATCTTAAATAAGTATAATAATCTTTGCGAAGTAGACATAACAGTAATATTAGGGAAAGATATGGATAATTAATCTATGATATAATTATAAAATAGATATATAATATAATTTTTAGAAGTCACCAATAAGGATAATTTGTAAGAAAGATGCTTAATGTATAAGTTTACAAGATTGTTTGTTATATTTATATTAAGGAGCGCAATTCCTGCAAGTAACCGAAAAAATAAAAATATATTATATTTCTTTAGATTTTAATGAGGGCTACTTTAATTCATTCTAATCTAAATTAAAGAATTAGTGAACTGGTTATTGGTGAATAAATAAATTTGAAAGGAGTGGTGTTTTTGACTAGAAAATCTTTAGATATTGCAAAAATGATTGCTATGTCAGCACAGGAGAAGATTGCAAAAGACACGATAATATTAGATTTAAATCACTTAACATTAATTGCAGATTATTTTGTTATCACCAGCGGAGATTCAAGCCTTCAATTAAAAGCAATCAGTAATCATATTATGAGAAATGCAAAAAAATATAAAATCAAATTGTTAAGCGCTGAAGGTAAACCTGAAACAGGTTGGATATTATTGGATTATGGTGACATAATTGTGCATATATTTTCAAAAGAAAAAAGAGAGTTTTATAATTTAGAATATATTTGGCAAGAAGCAAAATTAATCGATATTTAAAAATAGATAAAATATTAGGAGGATGTCCAATGAGTTCAAGAGATGAAAGTCGGGGGAATTGGGTTTTTGGATTAGTACTATTACTTGTCGGTGTCATCTTTATTGTTGAAAATTTTACTGGTATAGAGGTTTGGAATAAATTTTGGAAATTCTGGCCAGTTATTTTACTTATTTGGGGAGTAAAAGAGATATTTCAAAATAAATCTATCTTTTTTGGAGTTATATTAATCGCTATAAGTGCCATATTTTTAGGGCAATACTTCTTTGATTTTAATTTGTCTGGAAATATTTGGAATTATTGGCCTATTTTGCTCATTGCTTTAGGTATAGACCAGGTTTTTAAATCTTTTAGGGGAGATAGAGTTCATTACAGACGAAAAAAAGAAAAGGAAAATCAAGAAATTTAGAGTATTTTTAATTTTTTTCTGAGCGAATTTTTTTCATTTCAAATAATAGAATAACGAAACCGATAATCAGGTTAAAGTAAAAAAAGATAAATCTCCAAGTAGTAATAAATAATCCTAGAAGATACCGCGGCACAAAGAAAGAAAAGAGCGAAGCAAATCCGATTTCGGCAGCTCCGCTTCCTCCGGGAGTAGGCATGTAAGGTAAAATGAAATAAAAGAGAACCTGCAATATTAACACATGGGCTAAATTAAATGTTATACCAATTCCCCAAAGAATGATTGGCGCAATGGTGAAAAATGTACCCCAAAATATTATAGTAAAAAACATTGCCATTAATATTTTAAGCCAATTTCTTTTTAGCAAGTCAAAGCTTTGTTGAAAGTCGTTAATTTCAACAATGATTTTATTACTCCAATAAGCTACTTTTTTATTTTTAAAAAATTTAGATAATCTAGGTAATTTTCGTAATTTATGAATAAGCGAGACGACTTTTTGGGGTGATCTGACAATACCAATGAATAAGGTAAGAAGTAATAAAGATAATAAAATGGCAGAATAGAGTAAAGCTATCGAGAAAGTATTATAATTTGTAATTGTTTTTTTGCAGGAGAAGAAAATAATCGGTGTAAATATGGTAAATACCAGTGTCTTGAGGATAGGAATAATTGTTGCTACCATTGTAGCTTTTCCAAGAGACATTTTAAATTTTATGCGGTTACAGAATATGTAGATTTGCGTAGGTAGGGTACCTGAAAAATAAGGAGTAATTCCTCCTGCGAAATTGCTAATATAATAAGTTTTTAAGGCTTCAAAAAAAGTTATTCTTTCATTAACAGCTTCCACAGTTGCCTTTATTCTTAATGCATCAATAAAAGCAGCAAATATCATTAATGCAAAAGCTAAAATAAGCGATTTTTTATTGATTTTATACAAACTATCCCAAGTTTCCTCATTAGTCGTAATAAAAAAGACCAGAAAAATTGCAACGATTCCAATCAATATTGAAACTGCGAGGCTCCGTAGCAATTTTTTCTTGTCTAATATTAATTCGCTCAAAATATATCCCCTTTGTGCTTTTTGCAACCATCTTCAGTTAAATTAATTTAGTGATATTGGCGTATGCTTGGAAAAAACAATTTTTAAGAAAAATATAAATAAAATCTAGAAATTACTGGGATAATTATTCCTTAATTGATATGTATAGAGTGAAAGAAAATATAAAGTACTTTTCTTAAAAGAAATTCCCGAAATTTAAAAAACATTTTTTTTAGAAGGCAAATCCGGCAACAAGATTATAGCATATTTCAATCTTTATTTAAAATAATAAAGATTCAGCTCATCTTTTGAAATTCAATATATTGCCTGGATAATATGCTATGATATAAATCAGAAATATTCTTTAGTAAAAATATGTATTTAATTAATGTGCAGGAAAAATAGCATTAAGCAAAGAATATGTAACCAAGAGAAGATATAGTTATTATGACAGGAATATATGGAATGTTTTTTTATTTTATATAAAATACAAAAAACATGATTAAAGTAATAATAAAAATTGCACTTAGAACATTGAAAAACTAAAGATAATAATAGAAATTCATTTTAATATGATCAATTTACCTATTGCATCTTTCAAAAAAACTTAATATTAATAAATATTACCTAAATACTAAATATAAACAATGCTTAACTTAAAAAATACTAGAAAAAATATAATTTTAGAGTATAATAGAAAAGTCAGAAAAAAAGTTAAGTTATTATTCCTAATTTTTCGAATTAAGAAAACAAATTATTAAAACTTTCTAAAAGGACAACTATTTCATGACAGGAACCATCGTAAATGTCATAGCAATTATTGCAGGAAGCGCATTAGGATTAATTTTAAAAAATAAATTCCCGAAAAGAATTCACTATATTATCCTGCAAGCCTTGGGTTTATGTTCACTGCTTATCGGGATGCAGATGGCATTGAAGACCACTAATATTTTGCTTACAATATTTTCACTGGTAATAGGCGGAATTATTGGAGAATTAATCGGAGTAGAAAACGGATTAGAAAAAATAGGAATTCAATTGAAAGCAAAATTTTCAGGAAATAATTCCTCTGAAAGATTTGTTGAAGGATTTATTACTGCAAGCCTTTTATTTTGCGTGGGTTCTATGGCTATTGTCGGCTCTCTACAAGAAGGATTAAACGGTAGTCCGGATATACTCTATACAAAATCATTTTTAGATGGGATGACATCAATTGCTTTTTCTGCAGCAATGGGAATCGGTGTGTTATTTTCTGCTGTACCAACATTTTTATATCAAGGTGGGATAACTTTATTAGCACATTTATTTAAAGATATTCTCACCCCTGAAATAATTAATGAAATTACTGCAGTAGGTGGTATTTTAATAATTGGAATAGGATTTAATCTGTTAGAGCTTAAAAAGATTCGCGTGGGTAATCTTTTGCCCTCTCTTTTTATTATATTTTTGTTAACCAAAATGTTCTAAAATATTTTTTCATAAATTAAATATAAATATATCGCAGGGAGGAAATACATGAGTTTAAAATCTTTGAAAAATCTTAAGGGAGAATCATTGAAAGGGAAAAGAGTAATTATTAGAGTCGATTTTAATGTTCCCTTAAATAAAAAGTTAGAAATTACTAATGATGTTAGAATAAAAAGAGCTATTCCGACCATTGATTTTTTGGTGGAAAATAAAGCAAAAATAATTTTAATGAGTCATTTAGGCCGCCCAAAAGGTCAAATAGTAAACGACCTTAGACTCACGCCAATCGCAAAACACCTTAGTATGTTAACGGGAAAAACCGTTATGAATTTAAAAGATTGCATTGGAGCATCCGTAGATAAAGAATTACATAACTTGAGGGATGGCGAAATAGCATTACTTGAAAATCTTCGTTTTCACAAAGAAGAAGAGAAGAATGATCCAATATTTTCAAAACAGCTAGCATCTTTAGCGGATATATATGTAAACGATGCCTTTGGAACAGCTCATAGAGCCCATGCTTCTACAGTAGGCATAGCAAAGTTTTTACCATCATATGCCGGTTTTTTAGTAGAGAAAGAAATCGATGTTTTAAGTAAATTATTAAAAAATCCTGAAAAACCATTTGTGGTCATTCTTGGAGGAGCAAAAGTTAGCGGGAAAATAGAAGTTGTACAAAACTTAATCCATAAAGCAGATAGCATTTTAATTTCCGGCGGGATGGGCTTTACTTCATTAAAAGCAAGGGGATTTAATGTAGGAAATTCCATAATTGAGGATTATGACCTGGAAATTGTAAGGAAAATGTTAAAAAATGCTGAGGAAAAAGGAACAAAAATATTTTTGCCTATTGATTTTTTAGTCGCTAAAAATATTTCACCAGATGCAGAAACCGAAACGGTAAAAGCAGACAGTATTCCTGAAGATACAACTGCTGTTGATATAGGAGAAGAAACCATTTCTTTATTTAAAAATGAGTTGGAAAAAGCTAAAACAATATTTTGGAATGGCCCTGTAGGGATATTTGAAATTGATCAATTTGCTCATGGTACAAATCAAATAGCCATCACTTTGGCGGAAATGGAAGGTAAAGCGATTACAGTTGTTGGAGGTGGAGATTCTATCACTGCACTAGAAAAAGTAGGTTTATCTTCTTCAATAAGTTACCTTTCGACTGGCGGAGGATCTTCGCTGAAATTTTTAGGAGGGAGTAAATTACCGGGAATAGAAGTGTTATTAGAAGATAATTAGGAACAGGAATCTTTAATAATATTATAGATTTTTTTATTCATTTTTTCCCAATGAGTTCCTTTCCAATAATATTTTTTACAGGAAGGACAATAAACAAAATCATTATTATTTTGGAAAACGTAAGGAGGTATATGGGATTTTATCTTTTTTTTATCAGCCTCGGAAGTTGGTGTATTACAGATTGAGCAACGTGAAAATAGGTGAGAATTTAATTGAATGTCTAATCTTAAACCCTTAATGATTTCAATCAATTGTTTATCCCATCGATCACTTTTCACAAAGAGAAAGTCACAAATATTTTTTCTTTTTATTAAATGGGTGTCTCTGGTTAATAATATTCTTTTCTCTTTTCTCGCCATAAGAATGAGACGCAAATTATTAGCTGAGGGAAAATAGGATGTATCATAACCAAAAATACGCAACCATTTGGCTAGTCTTCCCAGCATTCGATCAGCAAGAAATTTTATCTCTTCCTGATTAGTGTTTCTTTTCTTTTCCATTATTTTCCAATCCTGTTTTATGTTTAGGTAATTAACATATTCCTGAAATGATTATACCATGCTCTTGATAAAAAAATTACAAATTCACATAACTGAAGGAATCAATAAGGTATTGTTAAAAAAATGATAAAATATCATTATTTTAAGTAAATTATAAATAGTATGATTGTGTATCGAGATTTGTCAACTCATATGAATTTATTTTCTGAAAAGTACATAAATTCTATTCTGCAAGATATAAAATATAAAACCAATATTATTCATCAAGTAATCAATGAATGTAATTGGAAGAAAAAATCAATTTTCCATTTAATTACATTAAAAATTATTAAAATTAAAAAAAGGTTAAACGTTTGCCATAAAGTTACCGGAATTTAAAGAATCAAATTAGCAATTATTTAAAATATAAATTATAATTGAAATGGAAGATTTGGAAAAAATTTACAATGTAAAATATAGGAATATTAAAAAATGTTATGCCAAATATGTAAAAAAAAGAAAGCCGGGATTATCTTTTACAGGATAATAAACGGAAAAAAAACAGAGATTAATATCTGTGAAGAATGTGCGGTTCTTTTCACGAATAAACTTTCATCTCTCACCCTTCCACAATTCAATATCAATGATCTTCTGATTGGATTATTAATTGCCATCGATTTTTATGAAAAAGATGAAGATGTTTTCATAAATAAGGAATTAAAGTGTGCCAATTACCATCTAACCTATGAAGAATTTAGACAAGCGGGGAAATTGGGATGCAGTCAGTGTTACCGTTATTTTAAAAATAGATTAAAACCTCTTCTTATAAAATTTCACGGAAATTATAACATAACGGGAAAATGCCTCATAAAATCAAAAACATGGTGAATAGATTAAGTGAGGTTTCCCGGTTAAAAAAGGAATTAAACGTAGCCGTTTACAGGGAGGAGTATGAGAAAGCTGCTAAAATAAGAGATAAAATCATTCAATACGAAAGGTCTAAAAAACCAACAAATGATGATAGAAAAGAAAAAATATTGAAAAGTTTAATAAAATCAAGAGCGAATTGGTTAAATGGGAAAGGCCCTTTATCAGATGTAGTTGTAAGCTCCAGAATTAGATTAGCCAGAAATATCAATAATATTCCTTTTACTTCTCGAGCCAATAAAATGGAACTGGAGAAAGTATTTAAAATAGTACAAAAGTATTTAATGAAAATACCATTTTCAGTCATTTTAATCATCTCTTGTTAGATAAGTTATCTCCCCTGGAAATTCAATTTTTAACGGAAAAGAATTTAATCAGCAGGGATTTTATCCAAGTGAATAATTCTCATAGGTCATGTATTTTTCACAGAGAAGAAACGCTAAGCATTATGATAAACGAGGAAGACCATATCAGAATTCAATTATTAAGCGCTGGATTACAACTTAAAAAGATCTGGAAGCAATCAATGAAATCGATGATGAAATTGAAAAAAAATGATTTACGCCTTTCAAAACCAAGAGGGATACCTTACTTCATGTCCAACAAACGTAGGAACAGGAATGAGAGGTTCAGTAATGTTACATCTACCCGCTTTGGTCATGCAGAACAGAATAGAAGAGATTTTAAAAGCCCTTTCTAAAATTGGATATGCGGTGAGAGGATTTTACGGAGAGGGCAGCAAAGCAATGGGGGATCTATTTCAAATTTCCAATCAACTTACATTGGGACTATCAGAAGAAGAAATAATTGATAACTTAATCAGGTTATGTAAAAAAATTGTTATTCAGCAAAACAACGAACGAAAAAATTTATTTTCTTCTGTTAGGAAAGAATCAGAGGATAGAACCTGGAGGGCTTATGGATTGTTGCATAATGCGCGTATTATTTCATCCACGGAAGCTATGGAGCTTTTATCTAAGCTAAGATTTGGTGTAGAATTGGATTTAGTACCTAAGATTAGTATATGCCAATTGAATCAACTTATGCAAATGATTCAGCCGGCTTACCTGCAAATGGTGTTTGGAAAGAACTTAAACAAACTTGAACGGGATTTCCAAAGGGCTACATTGGTTAGGAAGGAGCTTGGTAAATACATTTAATATCGATTTTTAAAATTTCGAACTGAATCATAGATAAAGGTTGATAAAAATAATAAATAGATAACTGCTATTAGAGTCAAATAAAGTCTGTAATATGTAAAAGCAAAATTGGTAATTAAAATACAAGATAGGTTTCCACCAGTTTATTTGGATTAAAATGATATTTAATATTATAATTAAGAATGATGTTGGACACAATTGTTGTTAATGTAAATAGAACTCATATGATTCAGCATTGCATGGATAAATGTATGAAAAATAAATAAGTGCAAAGCGATTGTATCGTTTAAATAGAAAAAAAGCAGGAGTAAAATGTAAATTAATTTATTGTAATAGTATGTAAAAGAGTTGTAGCATAAAGTATTGGGCATATATTTGTAGGAATAGTTATATGTATGGAAAATAGCCATACTTGTAAAATTAGTATAAAAAATATCAAGTAGTAATATCCTGTAAAAATGTATAATGTGGTAGAATGAAAGATATATTTTTTGTAATGAATCAACAAATGAAGGGATGTGTTGACATAATGTTTAGAAGATATTCAGAAAAAGCAAAAAAAGCGATCATGATTGCTCAAGAGGAAGCCATGAATTTATATCATGATTATATAGGAACAGAACATTTTCTCCTTGGATTGCTTAAAGAAGGGCAAGGTATAGCAGCTCAAGTTTTAAGAGAATTTGGCGTGGAGGAAGAGAAAATTATTGAAGAAATCATTCAATTAATTGGTAAAGGTGAAAAACGGCAAGTCAGTGAAGCATCTTTTACTCCTCGTTCAAAAAAAGTTCTGGAATTAGCTTCCCAAGAGGCAAATCAATTGAAAAGCGACTATATTGATACAGAACATATTTTATTAGGTTTAATTAAAGAATCAAGTGGAATTGCGATAAGAATATTAATCGATCTGGGTGTCAATTTAGACAACTTATATAGTGAAATTATGAAAAACGTAATGGAAGATGAAAAAAATAATTATTCCGAAAGTGTTTCTAAAAAAAGACCTACCAAAACCCCGAACTTGGATGAATTTGGAAGAGACTTAACAAAATTAGCAGGAGAAGACAAGTTAGATCCGGTCATTGGCAGGAGCATGGAAATTCAAAGGATTATTCAAATTTTAAGTAGAAGAAAGAAGAATAATCCATGTATAATTGGTGAAGCCGGAGTCGGCAAGACAGCAATTGTAGAAGGATTAGCACAGAAAATAAAAAATTTAGATATCCCTGAAATATTAAAAAACAGAAGAATAATCTGTTTGGATTTGGCTTTAATCGTTGCCGGAACAAAATATCGGGGGGAATTTGAAAAAAGATTAAAAAAGATTGTAAAAGAGGTCCAGGATTCAAACAATGTGATTTTATTTATTGATGAAATTCATACCTTGGTCGGCGCAGGTGCTGCTGAAGGAGCAATTGATGCATCCAGTATATTAAAGCCCGCTTTAGCACGTGGAGAATTGCAGGTCATTGGTGCAACAACTTCCGAAGAATATAGAAAGTATATTGAAAAAGATGCCGCCTTGGAGAGAAGATTCCAAACGATTTTTGTAAACGAACCTTCTATCGATGAAACCGTAAAAATATTAAGAGGCCTTAAAAACAAATATGAAGCTCACCATAAAGTTAAAATTACAGATGCAGCTCTTAACTCAGCAGCTCATCTTTCTGCAAGATATATTTCAGGTAGGTTTTTACCGGATAAAGCAATAGATTTAATGGATGAAGCTGCTTCCAGAATCCAATTGCAAAATAATATTTCTCCTCCGGACATGAAAGAGATGGAAGAAAAATTGAATAATATATCCAAGGAAAAGGAATCATCTGTAAAATTGCAGGATTTTGAAAAAGCAGCACAACTGAGAGATAGGGAAAAAAAGCTGGAAATGAAGTTGAAAAAAATTAAAGAGAAATGGGAAAATGGACAAAGGATCAATACTGCAGAGGTAAAGGAAGAAGATATTGCAGAAATTGTATCTAGCTGGACAGGAATACCGGTTTTTTCCCTGAAAGAAGAAGAGGCAAAAAAATTACTTAGAATGGAACTGGAATTACATAAAAGGGTTATCGGGCAGGATGAAGCGATCGTATCTATTTCAAGAGCAGTTAGAAGGGCTCGGGCAGGAGTAAAAAATCCAAAACGACCAATTGGTTCATTTATTTTCCTGGGTCCTACGGGTGTAGGAAAGACTGAATTAGCTCGTACCCTGGCGGAATTTTTATTTGGAGACGAAAATGCATTAATTAGTATAGATATGTCAGAATATATGGAAAAATTTGCTGTTTCGAGATTGGTTGGAGCGCCTCCCGGTTACGTAGGATATGAGGAAGGAGGACAATTAACTGAAAAAGTGAGAAGAAAACCCTATTCGGTAGTGCTTTTAGATGAGATAGAGAAAGCCCATCCGGATGTCTTTAATATTTTACTTCAAATATTTGAAGAAGGTAGATTGACTGATTCCCAAGGAAGAATGGTTAATTTTAAGAATACAGTTATCATTATGACTTCCAATGTGGGAGCAACTTTGATTAAAAAAGGAACTGCTTTGGGTTTCAGGGGAACTCATGAATCGGAAGAGATTAGCTACAAAGAGATTAAAAATAGAGTTATGGGTGAAATGAATAAAATGTTTCGTCCGGAATTTTTGAATCGTATAGATGAAATTATTGTATTTAAATCCTTAAATAAAAAAGAGATTAAAATGATTGCTGGCCTTATGCTAATTGAAGTTAAAATATTACTAGAAGAACAAAAAATTACTATAGATGCAAGTGAAAAAGCAAAAGAATTTTTAGCAGCAGAAGGGTATGATTCGAATTATGGGGCACGTCCTCTTAGACGAACCATTGAAAGATTGATAGAAAATCCTATTTCTGAGAAAATTTTAGCAGGAGAATTTGTAGAAGGAGACTGTATATCTGTTAAAGTAAAAGAGAAAAAGATAATATTTTCTAAAAAGAAAATACGAAATAAAAGAAATTAATAGCCTTATGGTGCTGAGTTAAATTAAAAAGGAGAGAAGATGGGCAAGGGAGAAAAATCGATTTTTCGTTGTCAGCAGTGCGGTTACGAATCTTCGCGATGGTTGGGACGTTGTCCTGACTGTGGTGAGTGGAATTCCATTATAGAAGAAATATTGAAAACAGAATTAGAAAAAAATTCCCTTTTTTCAAAAAGAGAAGAATCAGTTCCTTTGCCGATTAAAAAAATTTGTGTTGGGGAAAATAAATCGAGATACAACACGGGGATTTTTGAATTCGACAGGGTCTTGGGCGGAGGTATTGTTCCCGGTTCTTTAATTCTGGTTGGGGGGGAACCGGGTATTGGGAAGTCTACTCTCCTTTTGCAAATTGCCAATACTATCAGCAAAAATCAGGGAAGAGTTCTATATGTTTCAGCAGAAGAATCACCTTATCAGGTAAAATTAAGAGCCACTCGATTAGGAGAACTATCCAATGAATTATTTTTACTATCTGAAATCAACTTTGAGGCAATTGAAAAGGGAATCTATGAAACGAGTCCTAGCGTTGTTATTATTGATTCAATCCAAACTATCAATGATGACAAAATATCATCCGCGGCGGGGAGTATAAGTCAAATAAAAGAATGCACATCCCACCTAATGCAGATAGCAAAAAGTACAGAAATTTCAATATTTATTGTTGGGCATGTGACTAAAGGCGGAATTTTGGCAGGCCCAAAAGTCCTTGAACATATTGTCGATACAGTTTTATATTTAGAAGGTGAACAATATAATATTTATCGCATACTTCGCTCCTCAAAGAACAGATTTGGTTCCACAAACGAATTAGGGATATTCAAAATGAGCGATAATGGTTTGATGGAAGTTGCCAATCCTTCCGAAAGTTTAATTTCTGAAAAATCAGCAAACCTTTCCGGTTCAGTTGTTGCAGCGACCTTTGAAGGCACAAGACCGATTTTAGTTGAAATACAGGCATTGGTTAGTTATAGTAATTTAAATTTTCCCCGAAGAATGACTACGGGTGTAGACTATAATCGCGTATTGCTTATTTTAGCTGTTCTGGAAAAAAGAATTGGTTATTCCATGCAATCTAAGGATATCCATGTAAATATTACAGGAGGAATAAAAGTACTGGAGCCGGCAATAGATTTAGCTATTCTTATTGCTATCGCATCAAGCTTTAAAGATAAACCAATTCATGCTAAGACTGCTTTTTTTGGAGAAATCGGGTTGGCAGGTGAAGTTAGAATGGTAAATCAGGCAGAAAAAAGGATTCAAGAAATCATTAACCTTGGTTTTAAAAGATGTGTTATACCGCAAGGAAATATAAAAAATATAAAATATTACTCTTTTCAGAAGGAGATAGAGGTATTTGGCGTAAAAAACGTTAAAGAAGCCATTGATACTGCTTTTAGATAGCTGCTAAAGTTATTTAATCAGATAGATAAGATTAATAACGAACGAATTAATAAGTTATGCTAAATTATAAATACCTAAAGTAGAAATTCTTTCTTCCTCTTTTTTAATAATTTTCTCAAAATCTAAATTCAATATGTTGCAGATTGCAGCTGTATAGAAAAGATTGGAGCCTAATTCTGTTTCGACAATTTCCTTACAGTTTTCGCATAAAGTACCTTCAAGTTGAGAGTTGATATATTTATAGATATCTTCTAATTTAACGTTAGATGGGTATTTTTGTTTTTCTGATTTGATTTTAATGCAACCGCATTGCGTAGAAGCTTTTGCGATTGCTCGATTAACCCGAGCATTTGATTCTTGGAATTTCGATAAAACATCCAAGATGCTTCGATGCTGAATTAGATATTGTTCGACGCTTTTTTGGAAAGAAGATTTACTGCTACTTTTATCCATAATTATAACCTCCGTCAATGCATTAATCATATTATAATTTAATATCTTGCTTATAATGATTTCTGAAATTACCCAGATACACATTTCATAGTTTCAGACATCGTAAGTTTTACTTCATTTTTAAAGGAAACCCTTTGTTTATTATACTTTTTGGATAATCTTTTTGTCAAGAAATATATTTAGTAAACATATAACATATTCCTTAAAATATATCAGCTAGGAAAGTGTGTAAAATTATTTTATGGAGAACTTGGTTTCTTAAATATTTTTTGAAAATAACTTGGATATATGCTGAAATATTTTTTATTGATCCAAAGGTAGAATACCGCGGGCTTACCTACGGGCATCTATTTTAAATTTTAATAAGAAAAAGTAAATATTCAAATGTAAATGCATTGAACGAAAATCTTTATTTGAGGTTTGAAATTTTTTAAGGACTAATCGTAAATTTATTCCATTCATTTTATAATGCTATGATGTTGTTAGGCGCAATTTATTTAACTCTCAGATAATGAAATTTTCAGCAAAAAGAACATTAAACTTCAAATTTAAAATATCGTATTTTTTCTTGATTTTTCCCGATAATGCTATTTTGACAGCAAATAGAGAGCATGTTATAATTTATTTACTTTATTTATTATTTGTTTAATCATATTGGGAGGTGAAGACATAGAGTATTAGTAAAAAGAATACGGGAGGGAAAAATATGCTCAGAAAGAGGATTATAAAAATTATCTTTGTGCTGGTTGGAGCAATAGTTGGATATGAAATCTATCAAAAAATATATTTTATTCCTGACTTATACATTTATTATAATATTTTATTTTATGCATTAGCAATCACGATAGGCGGAATGGTTGGATTCTTGCTCTCGCTTTTATTCAATACCAAAATTCAAGGTATGTTTTCAGAGTTCATTTTAAATTTGCAAAAAATTCCCACAAAAAATTTTACAGCTGCAATTATTGGTATGATAATTGGTCTCGTTATTGCGAATCTTTTAGCATATTCACTTTCATTTGTTCCGATAATTGGTTCTTACCTACCATTTGGACTTAGTGTGATTTTGGGATTTATCGGAATAAATATCGGTTTGACTAAAAAAGAAGAAATTTTGAATTACTTTGGTAATTTTAAACAAGTTGGAAAAGCCAATAAAAAAGACTCAAAAAATAATGCCTATCCAAAGATTTTAGATACAAGTGTTATTATAGATGGTCGAATTCTAGATATCTGTCAGACTGATTTTTTAGAAGGGGAATTAATCATTCCACGCTTTGTATTACTGGAACTTCAACATATTGCTGACTCATCGGATTCGCTTAAGAGGAACCGGGGACGGCGAGGACTTGACGTACTTAACAAAATAACCAAAATCAAAAAAAATAGGATTAAAATTACCGGAAAAGATTACAAGGAAAATAAGGAAGTTGACACTAAATTAATCCGACTGGCCAAAGAAATAAAAGGTAAAATAATTACAAATGATTACAATCTAAATAAACTTGCGCAGCTCGAAGGTATTTCTGTACTGAATATCAATGATTTATCGAATGCCTTAAAAGCGGTCATTCTTCCCGGCGAAGAAATATTAACTAAAATTATTAAACCAGGCAAAGAACCTGAGCAGGGCATTGCATATTTAGATGATGGTACTATGATTGTTGTAGAAGATGGCAATAATTTTATCGGACAAAAGGTGAATATACTGGTTACAAGTATATTACAAACTCCTGCCGGTAGAATGATTTTTGGCAGAACTAAAGGCAATAAAAGTAAAAATCAATAAAAGAAAATAATATTTCTTTTGAAATTTATGGCAAGAATAAAACTAATAATTTGATCTTAGGACTTTATTAATACCATGAAACCTTAGATTAGCATGCGTAGTTGATTTAATAGATTGAAATATCGTATCATTGAAATAAAAATAGGATTTCCTTGAAAGGAAAAAAATGTCGCTAAAAATATATAATACTTTAACGCGTAAAAAAGAAGAGTTTGTCCCCCTAGAAAAAGGTAAAGTGGGAATTTATGTTTGTGGACCTACTGTATATAATTTTATCCATATTGGTAATGCTCGACCTTTTGTTGTTTTTGAAGTAGTCCGAAGATACATGAAGTTTATCGGTTATAAAGTTAAATATGTACAAAATTTAACGGACATTGACGATAAAATGATTAATAAAGCAAATGAGCTTGGTATTACAGTTCATGAGCTGGCACAAAAATATATTTCGGAATATTTTATCGATACTGATTCTTTGAATATTGGAAGGGCAGATTTTCATCCGAGGGCAACAGAACATATCAGCGAAATTATTAAAATGGTAAAAAACCTTGAAAAAAAAGGATACGCTTATGCAGTAGATGGAGATGTATTTTTTGATGTATCAAAATTTAAGGAATACGGAAAACTATCCAATCAAGACATTGATGAACTAAAGTCTGGTGCCCGGGTAGAAGTGGATAAAAGAAAAAGAGAAGCTATAGATTTTGTTTTATGGAAAAAGGCAAAAGAAGGAGAACCAAACTGGAATAGTCCTTGGGGAAAAGGAAGACCGGGTTGGCATATTGAATGTTCTGTCATGTCTATGAAATATCTAGGGAAAACCTTTGATATCCATGCAGGAGGCTCTGACTTAATTTTCCCACACCATGAGAATGAAATTGCACAGAGTGAAGCTCATAATCAGCAACCATTTGTAAAATATTGGATGCATAATGGTTATCTTTGTCTCAATAATAAGAAGATGTCTAAGTCTTTGGGAAATATAATGAAAGTAAGGGAAATTCGAGAAAAATATAGCGGCGAAGTCGTTCGATATTTTATTCTTTCTGCCCATTACAGAAATCCTCTTGATTTTAACGAAGAACAGCTACAACAAGCACAGAGTAGCTTACAAAGGCTCAATAATACAATCTATAATTTAAAGTACCTCCAAAATCAAGGTAAATTCAGAACTGGAATGAATGAGAACGAAAAATCAATTCTAAATAAAGTAAAAGAAAATGAGCAAAAATTTATGGAAGCAATGGATGATGATTTCAATACACCTGTTGCTCTGAGTCGGATTTTTTCATTAAACAAAGAGGTTAATATTTATCTTGCTTCTGAAGGTCTCAAAAATAGAAAATTATTGGATAATATCCTAAATTTTTACCGGGATTTAGCGGGGCAAGTTTTGGGAATTTTAAAGGATGAAACCATAAGGGAACATTTTGCAGAACCCGAGATACAAATCCTGATTAAAGAAAGAGAGAAAGCTAGAAAAGAAAAAGATTGGAACCGGGCTGATAAAATAAGAGATGAATTAAAAGAAAATGGCATTGTCTTGGAAGATACCTCTGAGGGAGTAAGATGGAAAAAAATATCAAAGTCCTGATGTTTATAAAATGTCATTGATGTTTTGTTCAGATATAGAAAATGTTTAACCTCATCATTAAAACTTGATAATCTAGAATGAATAAAACAATACTTTTAAAAATGTTGTTTAAGCATGTAAAACAAATATGAGTAGAAAAAAGTAAACAACATTAAGACAATGATTTTTTATATTAAAATATTTTGAAAGAGATTTGTTATAGCATCGGTAAAATTTATATTTAAATTTCAATAAAAAAAGTGTGATATGCTTTGAAAAAATGTTAAGGTAATAGTGGGGGATAGCTGGATGAGATACAATGATGCAGAAAAATGTTTAACAAGTTATAGAAAATACGAAGAGGAAGAACTCATTTGTCTTGCAAATCAAGGAGACTCAATTGCAGAAGAAATTATCATTAACAAGTATAAAAAATTGGTCAAAGTGAAAGCACGTTCCTATTTTTTAATAGGAGCTGATACTGAAGACATTATTCAAGAAGGAATGATTGGGCTATATAAAGCAGTCAGAAATTATCAATTAAAAAAAATATCTTCCTTTAAGGCTTTTGCAGAGCTTTGTATTACCAGGCAAATCATTACAGCCATTAAAAGTGCCACTCGGCAGAAACATATTCCCTTAAATTCTTATATATCATTAAATAGGCCAATTTTTAATGAGGATTCTGATAGAACATTACTGGATATCGTAGACAGTTTGAGCACTAATGATCCACAGGACCTTTTTCTGAATAATGAAAAATTGGAAAGCCTAAGAAAAAGGATTAATAAAATATTATCTGATTTAGAGAGAGATGTTTTGGAGGCTTATTTGGAAGCAAAATCATACCAAGAAATTTCACAGCAACTAGGGAGGCATGTAAAGTCTATCGATAATGCTTTGCAAAGAATTAAAAGAAAACTGGAATTAATCGAAAAATAATTTTCTAAGATATTGACTTAATCAATAAAAAAAATTATAATGTTGAAGATTGCCGATGTAGCTCAGCTGGTAGAGCAGCTGATTTGTAATCAGCAGGTCATCCGTTCGAACCGGATCATCGGCTCCATATAGTTAGTTAGAACATCAATTAATTCATTCAGTATATCTTAAAAGTATATATGAGACCTTGAAAATCATCTTATTAAAAAAGATAAACAAACAACGGTGTATTCAAATTTTGGGGAGGTATCAAAGTGGTCAAATGAAGCGGACTGTAGATCCGTTGGCTGAACGCCTTCGAAGGTTCGAATCCTTCCCTCCCCACCACTTGTAAGTATCGCCCGCGTAGCTCAGGCGGAAGAGCGCATCCTTGGTAAGGATGAGGTCACCGGTTCAATTCCGGTCGTGGGCTCCAAAAAAACCAAACCACTAAAAATGAATATCATATTTTATATATCCAAGGAGGAAAATAACAAAATGGCAAAGGAAAAATTTGTAAGAACGAAACCGCATGTCAATGTGGGAACAATCGGTCATGTAGACCATGGCAAAACAACTTTAACCTCGGCAATCACCAAGTATTTGGCGACCAAAAACTTGGCAGTAGTAAAAGAGTTCGATGATATTGATAGAGCACCGGAAGAAAAAGAAAGAGGGATTACCATTTCGGTATACCATGCCGAATATGAAACTGAAAGCAGACATTATGCCCATATTGACTGTCCCGGACATGCTGACTATATTAAAAACATGATTACCGGTGCAGCTCAAATGGATGGTGCTGTTCTCGTCGTATCTGCCGCCGATGGTCCAATGCCTCAAACCAGAGAGCATATCTTATTGGCCCGTCAGGTTGGTGTTCCTTACATTGTCGTTTTCTTAAACAAAGTAGATATGGTCGATGATCCGGAATTAGTGGAATTGGTTGAAATGGAAATCAGAGACCTCTTAAACGAATATGAATTTCCCGGAGACGACATTCCCATCGTAAAGGGTTCTGCTTTAAAAGCCATGGAAGCTACCGATGCAAACGATCCTTCCTACAAGGCGATTGCTGAATTGATGGATGCGATTGACAATTATATTCCGACTCCGAAAAGAGATGTCGACAAACCTTTCCTCTTATCCGTAGAGGATGTCTTCTCGATTACCGGAAGAGGTACAGTAGCTACTGGTAGATTAGAAAGAGGTTTAGTGAAAACAGGAGACCCGGCTGAAATTGTCGGACTTGCGCCCAAAGTTTCTAAAACCGTTGTTACCGGTGTAGAAATGTTCCGTAAAACCATGAATCAGGCAGAAGCCGGAGATAACATTGGACTCCTTTTAAGAGGTATCGATAAAACAAGTGTAAAAAGAGGACAAGTTATTGCCGCACCGGGTAGCATTACTCCGCATACCAAATTTAAAGCTGAAATCTATGTATTGACCAAAGAAGAAGGCGGAAGACATACACCGATCTTTACCGGTTATCGACCGCAATTCTACTTCAGAACTACCGATGTTACCGGCACCGTTGAACTTCCTGAAGGAGTGGAGATGGTTATGCCTGGTGATAGAATCACCATCGGTGGTGAATTGATCACACCAATCGCCATGGAAAAAAGCCTCCGTTTTGCTATTCGTGAAGGCGGAAGAACTATCAGCTCAGGTGTTGTCAGCGAAATCGTAGAATAGTAAAATTAGTCACTGCTGGCAGAGAAGCGGAGAATGGAAAAAATAGAAATAGAAATGTCAA
>CBFCZX010000009.1:0-22494 GCA_965602765.1 uncultured Atribacterota bacterium
GTACCCACGAAAAGGACTTTTCCTCCCCTACTGGACATATCTCTAACAAAATTATAAGCAACATCGATTAATTTAACCGTTTGTTGAAGATCAACTATATATATGTTGTTTCTTTCTGTAAAAATATAAGGTTTCATCTTTGGATCCCATCGTCGTACCTGATGGCCAAAATGAACGCCGGCTTCCAGTAATTGTTTCATTGAAACTACACTCATTTAATATCCTCCATTCTTTTCAATATTTGTAAAATAAAAATATCATCAGTGCACAAAATCAAAAATAGTATAGCATAGTTCGTTTTTTAAATCAAGAACTTAAAAACAACAAACATTCTTTGTTTTAAGGTTAAAAAACATATCATAAAATAGTTTTATATTCCTATCTATTCACCATAAAATCACTAAATCAGTGAATCGGTTTACTAGATAATTGAGCAATTCGTTTTTCTGGTTCGATAATACTGATGAATGTCTTATCTATAATTATAAATAAAAAATACTCATCGATTAATGCAATTGTTAATCAATCAGCTGATTAGCGAATTATAAAATATACCTGGATACATCCTCACTTCTTACAATATCTTTTAATTTTGTCAACACGTATTCCCGGTCAATCGAAATATTTTTTTCTTCAATATCCGGTGCATTAAAGGAAATGTCTTCCAATAGTTTTTCAAGAATGGTATAAATCCTTCTCGCTCCGATATTTTCAGTTTGTTCATTCACTTGAAATGCAATACTCGCAATTTCGTCAATAGCATCATCGAGAAATTCAACCTTTATCCCCTCTGTGTTAATTAAAGAAATATATTGTTTAATCAATGAATTACATGGCTCAGTTAATATTCGCTTTAAATCTTCTTTGGTTAAATGTTCCAGTTCTACCCTGATTGGAAATCGACCCTGAAGTTCAGGTATTAAATCTGAGGGTTTTGAGACCGAAAAAGCTCCGGCAGCTATAAAAAGAATATGGTCAGTCTTTACTGCACCATATTTAGTCATAACAGTAGAGCCTTCAACAATCGGTAATATATCTCTCTGCACACCCCCTCTTGACACGTCTGGACCATAAGATTTTTCCTGTCTTGCAATCTTATCCAGTTCATCGATAAATACAATTCCCAAATTTTCAGCTTTATCGATTGCAGACCTGATGACTTCATCCATATCGATTAATTTCTGAGTTTCATTATAAATTAGTATCTTTCTAGCCTCAGCAATGGTTAATTTTTGTTTTTTCTTTTTCTGGGGAAACATTTTTCCCAAGATATCTTTAAAATTAAATCCCATTCCTTCGACACCGGTATTTGAAAATACTTCTATGGTAGATTGACTTTTTTCTTCAACAAAAATTTCAATCACTCTATTTTCCAGTTCGCCATTTTTTAATTTTTCCCTGAATTTTTCTCTTGTTTTAGAAAAACGGTCTTCTTTTTGTTGGTCCTTGTTGACCAGATCAATGGTCTTTTCTTCATTGCTAAATTGCTGAGGTTCTAGTTCGTATGTCCCTGCTTCCTTGCTTTTATTTCTGCTTACCGGAAATAAATATTCTAAAATTTTATCTTCTGCCATTTCTTCCGCTTTATTTTTTACCTTATTAGCCCATTCCTTTCGAGTGAGTTGAATACTCACTTCTGTTAAGTCTCTGATAATTGATTCTACATCTCTTCCGACATATCCGACTTCGGTATATTTTGTTGCTTCAACCTTGACAAGAGGAGCTTTAACTAATTTGGAAAGTCTCCTTGCAATCTCGGTTTTTCCCACGCCCGTAGGTCCAATCATGATAATGTTTTTTGGTGTAACCTCATCAATCAATTCCGGGGGAAGCTTTTTTCTTCTCAATCTATTTCTTAAGGCTACTGCAACTGCTTTTTTTGCATTATCCTGTCCGATAATATATTTATCAAGTTCTTTTACGATTTGTATAGGTGTTAAATCATTATCCAATTCGATCCCTCCTAATTCTATAATTTTTCCACTTTTATGTGATTGTTTGTATAAATACAAATTGAAGCAGCAATTTTTAAAGATTCCAATGCAATTTCATTTGCTGATAAATCAGAATATTTTACCAGAGCTTTTGCCGCAGCTAATGCATAAGGGCCTCCTGAACCGATTGCTGCAATGTTGTCATCCGGTTCAATAATATCACCTGTACCTGAAACAACATAAATATTAGTCATATCTGCAACAATTAATATCGCTTCCAATTTTCTCAGTATCTTGTCAGTTCTCCATTCTTTAGCTAATGCTATGACCGATTTAGTTAAATTCCCCCGGTATTCATTAATTTTTTTTTCCAGCTTTTCGAATAAGGTGATGGCATCTGCGCTGGCACCGGCAAAACCTGTTAAAACTTTACCATTATATAATCTTCTAAGTTTGTTGGTATTGTTTTTCATAATGGTGTTTCCCATACTGATTTGTCCGTCTCCGGATATCGCTACTTCGCCTTTGTGTTTTATCGCTAATATCGTAGTTCCTTTAAACATTTTTAGGCCTCTCTTTTTAAACTTTTCAAATCTTTTTTTTACTTTAGTCATCTTATTACTTTCATTCAAAGAAATCAACAAAATGTATTAATTTTTTGCTTTTATTTATGAACGTGGATGTGTTTTTTGATACACAGATTTTAATCTTTCTTTGGTAATATGCGTGTATATCTGGGTAGTTGAAAGGCTCTCATGCCCTAATAATTCCTGAACTGAACGCAAATCCGCACCGCCTCCCAGAAGATGCGAAGCAAAGGTATGCCTTAACACATGCGGGCTTATTTTTTTGTTTAACCCACTAATTTTCATATATTTATTAATGATTCTACAGATGCTTCGAGCAGTTAACCTGCCTCCAAATCGGTTAAGAAGCAATGCTTTATTGTTATTTGTTTTCGGGTATTTTTTCAGATAATTTTTTTTTCTAATACTCATGTAATCGTCCAATGCTTTCATGCATGGATTGCTTAAAGGCAAAATTCTTTCTTTGGAGCCTTTTCCAAAAACTCTTAGTGTTCTCTCTTCCAAATCAATATCATTCATATCCAGGTTCACCATTTCACTTACTCTCATGCCGGTTCCGTATAACAACTCAAGAATGGTTTTATCTCTTTTTCCTTGCGGTTTTCCAGATTCGGTAGATTCTATTAATTTATTTATTTCCTGAATATATAAAAAACATGGTAATTTTTTATCTATTTTGGGAGTTACTAAATTTAATGCCGGGTTTGAGCTAATGATTCTCTCTTTTAACAGATATTTAAAAAAAGAGCGTATCGTTGAAACCTTTCTGGCAATACTTTTCCTGGCAAGATTATTTTCTTTTAAATGCACTATGTATTTTCGTATGGCAAAATGATTGATTTCATCTATGGATTCATGTCTTCTTGAAGACAATAAATATTGATAATATTGTAATAAATCATTTTCATAGGCCAAAATGGTATGTTTTGAATAATTCCTATTATTTTTTAGATAAATTGCAAAGTCATTGATTAATTTTTTCATATTCATATTCTCATGTTTTTTCTAAAAATTCTTTGTAATCACATCCAGAATTAGAGCATTCATGATAATTTCCCTTTTTTTTATTTTGGGTAATCACCAGAATTGAATGGCATTTAGGACACTTTTTATTCACTGGCCTTTTCCAGGACACAAAAGAACATTTTGGGAAGTTACTGCATCCATAAAATATTCTTCCTCTTTTTGTTTTTCTTTGAATAATCTCCCCGTTACACTCTTTTTCCGGGCAGGGAACTCCAATTTTAACTAAAAATGGTTTTGTATTTTTACACTCCGGAAATCCCGAGCAGGCAAGAAATTTTCCGTAGCGCCCGTTTTTAATCAACATTTTTTTTCCACACTTATCACAAATCTCATCACTGTAAATTGGTTCTAATTTTAGTTTTTGTGCTTTACTGGCTTCTTCCAGATCTTTTAAGAGGGATGAATAGAATTTTTCCAGAACATCAACCCATTTTTTACCTTTTTCTTCAATTTCATCCAACTGCTTTTCCATCTTTGCCGTAAAATATATATCGACAATGTTGGAGAAATAATGGGTTAAAAAACTATTTACATTTTTACCAATATCGGTCGGGATAAATTTCTTTTTAATTTTTTCCACATATTTTCGCCTCTGAATGGTATCAATGGTTGGAACATAAGTACTCGGTCTGCCAATGCCTTCCTTTTCCATTCTTTTTACCAGGCTGGCCTCAGTGTATCTGGGAAGCGGCTTTGTGTAAAACTGCTCTTTTTTCAAATCTGTCAAATCGAGTTTATCTCCTTTTTTAAGCAGGGGAAAATCGATACTATTGGTATTATTCTGATAATAAACCTTTAAAAATCCATCAAAAAGAACCTCGGAACCGCTAGCCTTAAAAATGTATTTTCCAATTTCAATATCAATCGACATCTTTTTCAATCTGGCATCATTCATTCTGCTAGCAACAAATTTACTCCAAATTAATTTATACAGCTTAAATTGATCTTTGTCTAAAAATTCAGATATTGCTTCAGGTTCATGATTGACTGAAGTTGGTCTGATTGATTCATGAGCATCCTGAATCTTATTTTTTGTCTTCTTTTTTCCTTCATCCTTTGATGCCCTGTAATGCCTGGCATATACATTTCCAAAACGTTCTTTTATGTATTTATTTGCATCAATTTTTGCATCATCTGATACTCTGGTTGAATCTGTTCTCATATAAGTTATTAATCCGATTGTCCCCTTTTTTCCTAAATTGATTCCTTCATAAAGTTTTTGGGCAACAAACATTGTCTTTTTAATGGGAAAATTTAATTTACTGAAAGCTTCCTGCTGTAAACTGCTGGTTGTAAAAGGAAAGGGTGATTTTTTAAAATCTTCCTTAATATCTACTCTTTTAACCAGCGCATTGCCTTTTTTTATTTCTCCAACTGCCTTCCCGGCTTCTTTTTCGCTATTCAATTTTACTTTTTTCGCATTGACAGAAAAGAGTTTGGCCTCAAAAGCATTTGCTTTATCATTATCAGTTTCTTTAAAAAATGCAGTGATTACCCAATATTCTTCCTGTTTAAATTTTTCAATTTCCGCTTCCCGGTCACATATAAGTTTAAGTGCAGCAGATTGCACTCTTCCTGCACTTAATTTTCTTTCTATTTTCTTCCATAACAAGGGGCTGATTTTATATCCGACTAATCTATCCAATATTCTTCTTGTTTTTTGGGAATTGACCATATTCAAATTAATCTCACGCGGATTATTAATGGCTTTCAAAACCGCTCTTTGGGTAATCTCATTGAAAGTGACCCGACTATTTATATCTTTGATGTCTAATTTTTGCGCTATATGCCAGGCGATAGCCTCTCCTTCCCGATCCGGGTCGGTTGCTAAAAAGACCTTTTCTTTCCCTTTTATTGTTTTTGCTAATTCCTTTAAAGTGCCTCTTTGCTTGGGAACAACCACATATTTTGGTTCAAAATTGTTTTCAACATCAACTCCTAATTTTGTTTTCGGCAGATCTATTAAATGACCTTTGCTGGATTTTATTAAATAATCTTTTCCTAATATTCTTTTTAAAGTCTTCTCTTTTGTCGGTGATTCCACGATAACAAGAAATTTACTCATTTCATTCCCTCTGATTTAATTTTCAATTTAAATTATTTTCCAATAAACCGGTAATAAAGATCTGTCTGCCAGGATGGCAGTTTTATGGCTCCGTATGGACAATGTTCATCACAACAGAAACAGGAAATGCATTTTTTCCTGTCAGCTTCCGGATATTTATCCTTAATGGTCATTGCCGATACAGGACATACTTCAACACATTTTTTACAAATTTTGCATTTTTTATGGTTCACAATTGGCTTAACAGATGCTAAATGAAAAATGTGAGGCACAACTTTTTTCCTTATTTTTTGCAAAATACCATTATTGGGTGCTTTAAAACCCGTTATTTTTTTTAATTCCTCATCAATGTCAATATCCAAGTTTGCAATATTTATTTCACCCAATTTCCTATTTGTTGCTATTTTTAACAATTCAACTGTTTTCGGATTAACTCCCATCATGAAAGCTACGACTGCATCCAGGGAAACACCGTTTTCGCTGCTTATAATTTTATTGATTTTTCGAATCTGTCCATTGGTTGGCCCTGTTCCTTCCATTCCAATGATAGCATCCATAATATTTAAATCAGGTATTCTTATCTGGTAAATGTCAATAAGCAATTCTGCAAATTCCATCACTGAACCTGTAACGGTATGTAATTTTGCTTTTTTGCCACCCGGAATGATTCCAAACATATTTTTAATTGCTCCCGTAACAGTTGTTAAACTGTGGGTTTTAAATTTTGGAACATTAATGACATAGTCAGCATCCAGTACAATCTTTGAAATATGCAGGTCTTTGATGAATTTCGATTTTATTTCGACTTTTTCAACTTTTTCGGCAATATTCCGGAAATGACCGTTAGATGCATCAAGCATGCCGGTTATTCTGGCAATTTTCATGGGATCAAAATGTATACTGCCAGAATTATCCCCGACAACTATTTCTTTTGTATTGCATTTTTCCAGTTCTCTTACAATAGCTGCTATTACTTCCGGGTCAGTCGTTGCTCCCTTTTCAGGTGGAAAAGCACCAATTAAATTTGGTTTTATTAAGACTGTTTTATTAATCACTTTTTTTCTAACATCAAATTTCTCAAAAATATCTTTAATAATGTCAGGGAGTGTATTTTTAAGAGTACTTTTTAGAATAATTCTTGTCATTGCTTTAATATCCTACATTTTATCTGCTTATTTTATTGTTCCTTAAATAATTTTTACTATTTCTTATTATTTTGAGCATTATTTTTTGAGAATATTTTATTTTCTCTACCTTCTTTTAATCGTACAATATTTCCTCTATGTCGATATAAAGCTAATCCTAGAATGATGGCGCTAAATAGAATGTATGTTTGCGGCTGTTTAAATATCACCATCAAAATAACCAATGCACTTAGTGATAATATTGATGCTAGCGATGCATACCTGGTGAGTATAATGATTATGAGCCATACCAAAGCTGACATGACCGCAATCATCGGGTTTAGAGCAAGAATAACGCCATAGGTAGTTGCTATGCCCTTCCCGCCTTTAAATTTTAAAAATATAGACCAATCGTGACCTCCGATAACCGCCAATCCGCCTAAAATAACCATTGGCAAACTATCAATATTAAACAACTTAAATAAGTAAATTGCAATAAATCCTTTCATCAAATCACCAATTAATACGAATATTGCTAAGCCGGGACCCAGTGTCCTGAATGCATTGGCAGCTCCTATATTCCCACTTCCATAATCTCTTATATCAATTTTCTTTATCAACTTTGCTACGATAAATCCAAAGGGTATTGAGCCCAGCAAATAGCAAATTAAGATGATTAAAAATTCTTTCATTTATTTTTCTTTTTCTCCTTTCTATCATTCCTATCTTTTCGTGTTAACTTAATAACTATCGGAGAACCTTCAAAGCCATATTTCTTATACATTGCATTTTCCAGGTATTTTTGATACGAATTGTACATCAATTTTGGATTATTTACAAATAAAAGAAATCTTGGCGGTTTTATTCCTGTTTGAGTAGCATAGTTAATTTTCAAACAATGTCGATTTATATATCTGGGTGGATTTTTATGAGTAGCTTCTTTTAAAAAATTATTCAATTCCGGAGTTGGAATTCTTTTGCAATATTCCAGTGATATTCTTTTAATCACCTGGAATATTTCCCGGACATTGTACCCTGTCAAAGCAGAGGTAAAGATAATTGGAAAGTTTTTGGCAAAAGGTATTTCATATTTAGTCTCTTCAATCAACCATTTTTTATCGACCTTATCCTTGATTAAATCAAATTTATTCAAAATAAGGATACAGGCTTTTTTTGATTCATTCACGAAATCAGTAATTTTTTTATCCTGCATACTAATTCCCTGGGTGGAATCAATGACCAATAGCACAATATCAGAATTTTTTACAGCCTCCATAGCCCTTAGGGAACTGTAATATTCAATATCTTCCTTTACTTTGGTTTTATGTCTTAATCCGGCTGTATCAATAAATAATATTTTCAGGGAATCCTGACTATACCTGACTTCAATCGCATCCCGTGTGGTTCCAGGGTATTCACTGACAATCAATCTCTCTTCACCCAGGATATTATTTAGTAAACTTGATTTCCCTACATTCGGTTTTCCAAGAATAGATATTTTTATTAAATCTTCCTCATCTTCAACTTCATAAATTTCTTCCGGAAAAAAAGAAATGATTTTATCTAATAATTGACTGATTTTTATCCCATGTTCAGCCGAAACAATACTAGCTTCCCCGAATCCCAATTCATAAAAATCGTATAAGTTTTTTTCACTATCCAGAATGTCTCCTTTGTTTGCCACTAATATACATGGTTTATCACTTTGCCGAATCATTTTAGCTACATCAAAATCATCCGTGTTAATTCCTTCCTTTATATCTACCAGTAAAAGGATTAAATCCGCTTCGTTGATTGCTAAATCCGTTTGGTTGGTGATTTTTTTATTGATTCCTTCTTTCTCCTGAATATCCACTCCTCCGGAGTCTACCAGAATAAACGGTCGATCTTTCCATTCGCATTCCGCATATATCCTATCTCTTGTAATTCCGGGCTCATCTTTTACAATGGCTTTCCTTTTACCCGCTATTCTATTAAATAATGTCGATTTCCCGACATTGATTCTTCCAATGATGGAAACAATCGGTTTTTTCATATATTTACTCTTATTTTTTTGTTTTTATAGTAGTTATAGCTAACAATTATTGATGGTATTTTTCATTTTAATCATGGTATCTGCCGGGCTTTTGCTTTTAAAAACAAGTGAACCTGAAACAATCACATTAGCTCCGGCATGAATTATTTCACACACATTTTCGAAATTTATGCCTCCATCCACTTGCAAATCCAAGGAAAGATTCCTTTCCTCCATCATCTTTCTTGCTTTCTTGATCTTGATTAGCATTTCCTGGATAAATTTCTGTCCTCCAAAACCTGGGTTAACCGTCATTACCAGTAGTTGATCAATTTTGGATAGAAGGTATTCAACTGCACTTAGTGAAGTCGCCGGATTCAATGCTATTCCGCACTTTGCGCCGGATTCTTTTATGCTTTGCACTAATCTGTCCAAATGCTTACCGGTTTCGGCGTGGATTGTAATAATATCGCCACCCGCTTTTATAAAGGATTCGATATGTTTTTCAGGATTTTCTATCATTAAATGAACATCCAACGGTATGGAAGTCCTTTTTCTTATAGATTCGACTACCCTTGCTCCGAAAGATATGTTTGGAACAAAACTTCCGTCCATGATATCTAAATGGATTAAATCCGCTTTTCCTTCTTTAATCTTATCAATCTGTTCGCCCAGATTAAGAAAATTTGCATCTAATATAGAGGGGGCAATTTTTCTTTTCAGCATATAGTTCACTCCTTTTTTAATTACAATAACAATAATTTTCTAAATTTATTATATCATTTTTTGATTATTATATGGTTTTACCTATATTTACAAACAGTATCCTTTTTCAATCTTTTATAAAAAAGGTTATTATTTCTTATTGCTGTTATAATTTATTATGTCAATTACCGGCACCTATTCAAAAGGATGTATTATTATAACATTTTGAACACTATCAAAACCAAATAATAAAAACAGTATTTAATGATAATATCATACTGCTATTTAAAAATAACCTTAAATAATATTTCATTTTGCACAAAATTCATATGCGGTAAGCTAATTAAGCCATATTTTTCGGTCAAGACTGCGATATTGTATTGCTTCGGATAAATGCGATATCTCAATATTTTCTGATTTTTCTAAATCCGCTACGGTTCTCGCAACTTTTAAAATACGGTCATAGGCTCTTGTACTTAAATTCAGTTTGTCCATGGCTTTATAAATGAGATTTTCTCCGTCTTGTGCAATCCGGCAATATTTTTCAATAACCTTTCTGGACATCTGTGAATTACTATAAATATTTTCTTTCTTAAATCTTTTTCTTTGTATATTTCTTGCGGCTTCGACTCTTTTTCTTATATTGCTTGAATTTTCTGACGAACCTTTTTTCATGACCTCACGGCAACTCACACGCGGTACTTCGATGTGTAGGTCTATTCTATCTAATAATGGACCTGATATTTTTGAGCGATACTTTATAATTTGAGATGAACTGCAAGTGCATTCTTTTACCGGATCACCATAAAAACCGCAGGGACAGGGGTTTAATGATGCAACCAGTATGAACGAAGACGTGTAAGTTACAGAGCTCAATGAACGGGATATGGTTACAATTTCATCTTCTAAAGGCTGACGCAACGATTCCAGTGCACTTCTTGAAAATTCAGGTAATTCATCCAGAAATAATACACCATTATGCGCCAAGCTAATTTCTCCGGGTTTTGGAATCCTACCTCCGCCAATTAAACCGGCATTACTGATAGTGTGATGTGGAGACCTAAAGGGCCTTTCCGTGATTAAAGGCTTATTTGTTGGTAATAAATTTACAATACTGTATAACTTGGTGATTTCTATTGACTCTTTTAATGTCAGCGATGGTAAAATACCGGGCAATCGACGAGCAAGCATTGTTTTTCCTGAACCGGGAGGTCCAATCATAATCACATTATGGCTGCCAGCAGCGGCCACTTCCAAGGCTCTTTTAGCATGCTCCTGTCCTTTTACTTCGTCAAAATCCAATACCGGAATATTGGTTCGACGAAAAATCGCATTAATATCTATGTCTGTTGGTTCGATAGAAAAATTTCCGTTTAAAAATCCTATCACTTCATTCAAAGAACTTACAGGAAACACTGTTATATCTTTAATGACTCCCGCTTCATTAGCATTTTCCTTCGGCACAATGATCTGTTTTTTTCTCTGTTCTTTTGCCATTATGGTGATAGGCAATACCCCATTTACCGCTTTTACTGTTCCATCCAGCGATAATTCACCCAGAACGATTATCTCCCGCATCAAATTGTTATTTATTTGCCCACTGGCAGCTAGAATACCGAGTGCAATAGGCAAGTCAAAAATAGGTCCTTCCTTTTTTATATCGGCAGGTGCCAGATTTACCGTTATTCTTTTTCTGGGAAATTCGTACTCTGAGTTTCTTATTGCCGAACGCACTCTTTCCTTTGATTCCTGAACGGCTGTATCGGGCAAACCCACAATATTAAATAATGGTAATCCTGGTCGAATATCAACTTCTACATCGACTAAAAAAGATTCTACTCCAAAAGTTGCTGCACTGAATAACTTCGATAACAAAAAAACACCTACTTTTTATATTTGCTGTAAACGAAAAGGATTATTCTTTTGGTTGATAAAAAAAGCGTTCTCAATATGTTTTATTTTTTTTACCTTATTTTCTTTAGAAAAATCAATCAATATGACATCAAAACGATAATTCTTACCCTGCAATCCTTTTCCGTTAATATATCCGGATGCAGTTTTAATAATTTTTTTCTGTTTTGCGATGTTTACTGCTTCCTCTGGATATCCATACTGATACGATTTTCTTGTCTTCACTTCGATAAATGCAATTTCATTTTTATACTCGCCAATAATATCGATTTCACCTAGAAAATTACGGTAATTCATCTCAAGTATAATATATCCGTATTTTTTCAAATATTCTGAAGCAATGGTTTCTCCTGTTTTTCCTAATAAATTCATTTTTATTCCATTATTATATGATAACACCAGCAAAGCTTTTTCTGTGGATTTTTGTCGCTTGATATTTTCGCAATGCCTGAAAATGCTCTTTTGTTCCATAACCTTTGTTTTTTTTAAAATTATAATGAGGAAATTCCTGATCCAGAAGAATCATCAGATTATCCCGGTATACCTTGGCAACGATGGATGCGGCAGCAATAGAAATACTTTTATCTTCTCCTTTTATTAAAGCAAGTTGAGGAGTATTAATTTTTGGGATTTCAAAACCATCTACCAATAATCCGTCAGGTTTATTCGCCAAATGATTAATCGCTCTTTTCATCGCAAGAAAGGTTGCCTGTGCAATATTAATTTTATCAATAATAGCAGCTTCAACAATTCCAATTCCCACATCGATGGCTTTATTAAATATTTTCGGATATATTTCTATTCTTTTTTTCGGGGTCAATTTTTTTGAATCTTTAACTTCCGGTATAAAAAAATATTCCGGTAAAATAACGGCAGCTGCTACAACAGGTCCGGCGAGTGAGCCTCTTCCGGCTTCATCAAGACCGGCAACAAATTGCCGGCCCTTTTTATGAAAATGATCTTCGTAATTGTAAAGATTCTGAATACGCAATCTTTCATGGTATAACTTTGTTAACTTTTTTTGATAACCATTAAAAAATGCTTTTGATTTTTTAACATCACTAAGTGCTCTTTTTAAAGACATCTATTTATCTTTTTTCTTTTACTGTGCTTTTCTTTCCTACCCTGTCTCTCAAATAATATAATTTAGCCCTTCTTACTTTCCCTTTTTTTAAAACAACAATCTTCTTGATGTTCGGAGAATGCAATTGGAATATCTTTTCAACGCCTACTCCCTTTGATATTTTTCTTACCGTAAAAGATTCTCTTGTTTTGCTATGGTTTTTAGCGATGACGATTCCCTTAAAGACTTGAATCCTTTCTCTGGTGCCTTCAATTATTTTTTGATGAATTTCAACTGTGTCGCCAGCAATAAAAGCGACTTTCTCTTCTTTCATTTGTTCTTTTTCAATTTGTTGTATATAATCAATCATTTGTATCATCCTTTCTACTTAATGCTTTTTTAAAATTCTTTTTGATTTTAATTTATATTTCTTCGATTAATTTCTCTACTTTTTTAATCATATTTTCTTCTTCCCGGGTCAACCTTTTATGGGCAAATATCTCCGGTCTGCGTAATATGGTCCTGATTAAAGATTGTCTTTTTCGCCATTTTTCTATTTTAGCGTGATTTCCCGATAGTAAAACTTCCGGGACTTTCATTCCCTGAAATTCATCAGGTCTGGTATAATGCGGATAATCAAGGTGCTCACTATAAAACGAATCATTAATCATTGATTCTTCTTTGCCCAAAACACCGGGAATCATCCGGGAAATAGCATCGACAATGATCATGGCAGGTAATTCACCACCACTTACCACAAAATTACCGATAGAAACCTCTTCAGCTTTTAACAACCTCGAAATACGGTCATCTATTCCTTCGTATCTGCCACATATAATAGCAATTCTTTGACTATTTGCCAATGATTTTGCCATTTTTTGGGTAAATATCTTTCCTTGAGCTGAGGTAATTAATATTTTTAAAGGATTTTTTTCTTCTTTTCCATATTTCAAGTCCTGAACTGCTTGGTAAATGGGTTGTGGTTTTAATACCATCCCGGGACCACCGCCATAGGAATAATCATCTACAGTTTTATGTTTATCACGGCTAAAATCCCTAAGATCAATGATATTCACCTTTAAAAGTTTCTTATCCTGTGCTCTTTTTAAAATACTTTCTGAAAACGGCCCGTTAAACATATTCGGAAAAATGCTGATAATATTAATTTCTAAAATATTTTCACTCATAATAGTCCTTCGATATAACGAATGAATATTTTCCGATTTTTTATATCTATCTTTCTTACAATTTCCTTGATTGCCGGCACTAAAATTTCCTTGTTCTCTTTATTTTTTACAATATAAACATCGTTGCTTCCAGTCTTTATGATATCCTTCACTGTTCCCAGATAACCGGAGGAGTCTTCAAGGTACACGTCAAGGCCGATAATCTCATGAATAAAATATGAATTCACAGGTAATTTTATTGCTTCGCTTTGGTTTATCTCGATAAATTGGCCAATAACAGTTTTAGTGTCTTCAATTTCGTTCATACCTGACAATTTTAGGAGAATATGTTCTTTTACTTCTCTTACATTGATTACTTCATAAGATTTGCGATCAATTGAAATATTTTTTAAACGTTGAAATCGCTCAATTTTTTCTGTAAGAGGTTTAACCTTTACCTCTCCTTTATTTCCGTGTGCCGAAATAATTTTACCGATAATGATAAATTTCTCACTCAATCGAATTACCCTTTATAAAAATAACACGCTTAATCGATAATTTCTATGATTGCCCTCTTATCGTTTTTTTGAGCTGCAGCATTCATAATCAATCTGATTGCTTTTATATTCTTGCCTTGTTTTCCGATGACTTTTCCCACATCGCTTTGATCAACTTTTACTTCGAAAACAACAGTTTTTTCAGTAACAATCTGGTTTATTTCAACTTTTTCCGGAAAATCTACGATTCCTTTAATCATGAATTCAAATAGTTCTTTCAATTCTATCACCTGCACCTGTTATTTTAATTTTTTTTATTTTTTTCTAATATTCCTGCATTTTTAAATAACATTTTTACAGTATCCGATAGCTGTGCACCTTCTTTTAACCATTTCAAACTAGCTTCTTCATTGATACTTACTCTATAAGGATCAAAAATTGGTTGATAATATCCAACCTGTTCAATGAATTTACCTTTTGCAGGTTTTCTTGAGTCAATGACTACTATTTTGTAGAAAGGTTTTTTCTTTCCACCTTCTCTTCTGAGTTTAATTTTTACAGACATTCAATTTGCCTCCATTCAATTAGTTTTAACACGAATTATTTACATATACACCGAATAATACTATATTTTTATTGAAAAGGGAAATTTTTTGTAAATTTTCTTTTCTTCATCATATTCTTTATCTGACTGAATTGATTTAACAATCGGTTTACTGAAGATATTTGCGACCCGCTTCCTTTGGCAATCCTTTTTCTTCTACTTCCATTGATAATATTTGGATTGCTTCTTTCTTCGATGGTCATTGAACCGATAATTGCTTCAATTTTTTTCAATTCCCTATCATCATACTGCATTTTATTCAAATTCAATCGAGAAGCTCCGGGAATCATACCGATAATCTGCTCAACTGAACCGATATTTTCCATCTTCTTGATCTGGAGATAAAAATCATTCAAATCAAAATCATTGGTTTTGATTTTTTCATTCATTCTGCTTATTTCTTTTGCATCATAAGCAGATTCAACTTTTTCAATTAATGTTAAGACATCACCCATTCCTAATATTCTAGATGCCATTCTCTCCGGGTAAAATATATCTATATTCTCTACCTTTTCACCTGTTCCAACAAATTTAACAGGAACATCCAATACTTTCCTGAGTGATAATGCTGCTCCACCCCGAGCATCACCATCTATTTTACTGAGAATAATGCCATTAACATCCAGTTTTTCGCAAAAAACCCTGGCAGAATTTACAGCATCCTGCCCGGCCATTGCATCAATCAATAATAACTTTTCCTGTGGTAATATCTCTCGATTTATCTCTTCCAATTCTTCCATAAGCTTTTCATCGATATGCAATCTTCCCGCAGTATCAACGATTAAAATATCAAAATCTTTATTAGAGATATATTTTATTGCGGCTTTAACAATATTGACGGCTTTCTCTCTGGTGCCCATTGAGAAAACAGGCAGCTTTGATTTTTCTGCAAATATTTTTAACTGTTCTATAGCTGCAGGACGATGAATGTCTGTGGCCACCAACATCGAACGATGCCCTTTATTATTGAGATAATTGGCCAATTTTACTGCAGTTGTTGTTTTACCTGTCCCCTGCAATCCGACCATCATAATAATGGTTGGCGGCTTGGGGCTCATGGTAATTTCACTTTTTTTTGCTCCTAGAGCCCTGGTTATCTCCTGGTGAACCATTTTAATAATCTGCTGTGAGGGAGAGAGACTTTCAGATATTTTTTCATTAGCCATCTGAGTCTGCAATTCATTAACAAATTCTTTTACAACTTTGTAATTTACATCGGCTTCCAATAAAGCAATTCTGATTTCATATAGGCACTTTTTTATATCGCTTTCATTCAGTTTGCCTTTATTTTTTATTCTTTTAAATATTGCTTTAAATTTATCAGATAAATCTGTAAACAAAATAAAATAACTCCCACGTTTTTTAACGACCCACTTGGTCTGTTTTCTAAAAAATTACTTTATAAGTATATAGAAAATTCCTCTTAGTGTCAATCAAGAAGAGCATTTACAAATTTATCATTTTCGAAATGATGCAGATTGTTCAGCTGTTCTCCAAAACTGATTAATTTGACCGGAATATTTAATTCTTTCTTTATGGCAATAACAATTCCTCCCTTGGCAGTTCCATCCATTTTTGTCAAAATAATTCCATTAACTCCCAGTGTTTCATTGAATGATTTAGCCTGAGATATACCATTCTGACCCATCGTTGCATCGATGGTTTGCAGTATTTCCAGTGAATAGTTTTCACCGGCTTCATTTTGAATGACTTTCTTTATTTTTTTTAGTTCATTCATCAGGTTAATTTTATTATGAAGTCTTCCGGCTGTATCAATGATGAGTAGATTTTTATTTCTGGCTCGGGCAGCATGAATCCCGTCGTAAACTACCGAAGCCGGATCTGCTCTTTCAGTACTTTTCATCATTTCAACCCCTGCTCGATTTGCAAATACATTCAATTGTTTTATGGCTGCTGCTCTAAAAGTGTCTGCCGGAACCAATAATAGATTTATATTTTCATTTTTGTATTTATAAGCCATTTTACCGGCTGCCGATGTTTTACCTGAACCGTTTACACCAACTATCATAATAATATTCAATCTACTTTTTTCGATTGCAATTTTTGAAGAAGAATGATTAAGTATTTCAATCAACATTTTTTTTAATTGTTCTTTAAAATAGGCGAAGTCATTTTTCGAATATTCTTTAAAATTAATTTTTTCAAAATAATCAATAATTTTGGCAGTAGCGGAAATGCCAATATCTGATAGTATAAGCGTTTCTTCCAATTGATCCAGGAACATCTCTTTGTCTTTTGACTTTTTAATGAGTGATTCGATCTTTCCCTTAAGATTTTCCCTTGATTTTAATAATCCTTTTCTAAAGTTTGAAAATATATTTGTGATTTTCAATTACATGCTTCCTTTTAATTATTTGGTTAATTTAACAGAAACTAACTTTGATATTCCCGATTCCTGCATGGTTATTCCACATAAAGTGTCAGCTGCTTCCATCGTGCTCTTTTGGTGTGTAATAATGATTAACTGCGATTTTTTTAAATCATCCCCTTTCAAAATAGTAGAAAGTCTTTCAGCATTCGTTTCATCCAATGCAGTATCTATTTCATCAAAAAAACAAAAAGGACTTGGATTTACTTTCCATAAGGCCAGTAATAAAGCAATGGCAGTTAATGCCTTTTCACCGGATGATAGAAGCTCAATATTACGTGTTTGCTTACCCGGGGGACTTGCGATAATATCTATCTCGGATTGAGCAATGTCATCATGAATTGTTAATTTCAAAGTAGCTTCCCCTCCGGAAAAGATGCTTTGGAATATTTCATTAAAATATAGATTGACCCGGTTAAAGGTTTTTTTAAATCTTTCTGTGGCGATATTGTCAATTTCAGATACTAATCTTAACAATGACTCTTTTCCCTTAATAAGCTCATTGTACTGGCTATTTAAATTATTAAACCTGTCTAATTGCTGTTGATAGCGATTACCTGCGTCAAAATTTATCTGTCCCATTCCTATGATATTTTCTCTTAAATCATTAATTTGCTGATTAGCTTCTTTTCTGGATGTACAATAATTTTTATACTTTTCCAGTCCTTCAAGTGATATTTGATAATCTTTGGTAGCTTCATTTTTTATACTTTCGTATTTCTCACCATATTGCACTTTTACCAGTTCTTCCCGGTGCTGCTGTTCCTTAATTGTTTCATAGGATTCCTGGATCTCTTCTTTTCTAGTTAGATTCCTTTCCAGTTGCTCAGATTTATTTCTTATATTTTGCTTGATTTCGCCTAATATTTTTTGGTCGTTTGAAGTTTTTTGTTTTAAAATATTTAATTCTTTCTGACATGATTCAATATTTTCCAGAAGCATTTGCTGATTTTTATCATTCTCCTGATTTTCAGAATGTTTCCTTTGAATGAATGCTTCCAGCTCCTCTAACTGCACTTGAATGTCTTTCTCTTTATCCTTTGAATTATGAATCCTTTCCTTTTTGATGATTAATTCATTTTTAATGGAATTGATATCTTTTTCGATATCACTAATATAATTGTTTTGTTGTCTGATCTTTTGATTGATCGTATTAAAAGAATCTTCTATTTTTATTTTATATTGATGAAGGCGGCGATAATTATATTCATAGAATGACAATTTCCGTGAAACCTGTTTAATTTCTTCTGATAAAAATTTTTCTTCCTTTGTTAAGTTATTCAAATTGCTTTTTAAATCTTTCATTCGAAAGTTTAATTCTTTGATATTTTCATTTTTACCGTCATTACGGTTCTTAGATTCATTTATTTTTCTTTTTAATTGAGCATTTTCCTGCATGAGATATTTGTAAATGTTATTATTTTTTTTTAATAATTCCTGATTTTCTTTCAACGAATCATTGATTTTTTTTGATTCTTCTATTAATTGATTTTTCTCCTTTTTATAGCGGAATAAATTATCTTTTTTGTTCTGGTTATCCCTGCAGAAATATAGGGTACTGTCTTTCCTGATAATCATACCTTCTAATGAAATCAATCGGTACTTTCCGGCATATTTTCCCAATAAATCAATGGCTGTTAAATTTTTTCGAACAATAACCGTATCTCCAAGGAGTGCATTAAAAATGTTATTATATTTTTCCGGACAATTAATCATATCATTCGCAAATCCCAATATATCCGGATTATCTTTATCAATTCCTTTTTTTCTCATATCTATTTTTTTAACGCGATCTAACGAAATAATCTTTAAATCTTTCGCGTAATTGATGGATAATGAATGAATAATTTCTATTGCTTTATTAAAATTTCCGACAATAATAGTATCCAGACTATCATGCAATGCGATCTCAATGGCTTTTTCCATATCAGCAGGAATATCTTCAATAGCATTTATCATTTTTTCACAAAGGTCATCTGAGTATTCATGGTTGTATTTATGAAAAAATTCTTTACTTTGCAGTTCATCTCCTGCTTCAATATCTTGAATGGCTTTTTTTACCAATAGGATTCTTTCATCTTTTAGATGAATCATTTGCTTATTTTTTTCTATGGTAAAAATTACCTTCGATATGTTATTTTCTATTTCTTTTAACTTTTGTTCATTCTTTGCCAGATAGTTATCGAGATTATCAATATCTTCTTTTTTTGTTATTTCCTTATGCCGATCAATTGTATTGACGATTTCCTGTAGATCATTTTCAATTTGAAGCTTTCTTTTATGGTTCTGCGTAAAATTGTTTTTTAATATGTTCAGGGTAGTTTCAATTTTTATTTTCATATCCCGAATTATTACATCTTTATTTCTGAGATCATAAAGCATTTTTTGGCAATAATTCCTCAATGAATTTAATGCATTTACCTTTCTTTTTAGGTTATTTAATCGATTTTTACGATTTTCCTGTTCATTGTATAAACTATCAATACTTTTACTTAAATCGTTCATCCTTTTTTGATTAAATGCATTATTATTTTCTATTGATTTTATTTTTTCTTTCGTATTTCTAATATCCCGATTAATTTCGATAGATTTACGGTTTAATTCATTCTTTTTTTCTTTTTCTATGTTTAAGTGATTTTGTATGTCATAGCACTTCTGCTGTAATTCACTATTTCCAGTCTGATATATTTCCAGTTGTTTTTTTTGATTTTCTACTTCTTCCTTTAATTGTTTTATCTCTTTTTCGCAATCACTGAAAGTTTTTAATTTTTCCGTTCTTTCAACATCAAATGTTTTCATGTTTTTTTGAATTTTCTGAAAATTGGTTTTACAGGCATGATATCTCTGCCAGAGTAAAAATAGCTCATATTCTTTTATTCTTTTTTTGTAATCTTTATAAATGTATAGTTGGTTCGCCTCTTCCTCCAGAATATCCAACTGATTTTTTATTTCTGCCAAAATATTTTTAACCTGTTCCAGATTTTTAGATGTCTCTTCAATTTTTTTTATAGTATTTTGCTTTTCATATTTATACCTGGAAATCAAAGCGGCTTCTTCAAAAAGATATCTTCTATCAGAAGGCTTTGCATTTAATATAATATCGATCTCGCCCTGAGCAATCATAGAATAGGTATTTTTACCAAGCCCTGTATTTAATAATAAATTCTGAATTTCCTTTAGTCTGCATGGGAGCCCATTAATAAAGTTTTCAGTTTCTCCAGATCGGTAAATCCTTCTCTTTACACTAATCTCTTCTCTCTCCAGGGGCAATATTTTTTGAGAATTATCGAAAATCAGTGATACTTCTGCCAAATTTAAAGGCTTACCACTATGATTACCGGTATATATGATATCGGTTAGTTTTTTACCACGTAAAGACCTAATATTTTGTTCGCCTAAAACCCAGCGAACAGCATCTGCAATATTGCTTTTACCACAGCCATTTGGTCCTACAATGGCAGTTATGCCTGAATTAAAGGAAAATTTTGTTCTTTTTGGAAATGATTTAAATCCATATATTTCTAATTCTTTTAAAAACATTTTACCTCATTCAATCATTTTTAGTTTTTTCAAAGTAACTTTTGCTGCTTCCTGTTCAGCTTCTTTTTTGTTTTCACCGAAGCCGGTTCCATAGGATTTATTTTTTATTTTCACATTTACACAAAATAATTTTTTATGGTCCGGTCCATTTTCTTTAAGTAATTTGTAATTTGGAAGACATTGATATTTTTTTTGAGAAATTTCCTGCAATAATGATTTATAATTTCTAATATATCCTTCTTTGACAATTTTAAATATTTCTTCTTTTATTAAATGGACGATCATTTTTTTTGCTTTTTTTAATCCTCCATCCAGGTATATTGACCCCAACAAGGCCTCAAAACTTCCTGCAAGAATCGAAGGTTTTTTTCTTCCTCCTGTTAAACTTTCACCTTTTCCCAGCATGATATATTTTCCAATTGATATTGAATCAGCCCATTTGCTCAAGGTTGCAGTACTAACTATCACGGATTTTATTTTTGTCATTTCACCTTCAGAAAAACTTGAAAAATGTTGATAGATATATTCATTAACGATTAATCCCAAAACTGAATCCCCCAAAAATTCCATCCTTTGATTGTTCTTTTTCTCTTTTTCAGTCTTTTTCGTACAGGAGGAATGAGTTAAAGCTTCTTCAAGCAGTGAATGATTTTTAAATCTATATCCAATTAACTCCTCTAAATCATTAAACATGGCATCCTCCTATTTAAATGCCTTCTAAAATAAACCTTCTTTTTTTTCAAAACAATGGATAAGGGGCGAGATATTCCCGAACCTTATCCATACTAACATTTTACCATATATTTTCTCTATTTATAAATCAAATAGAATTCAACTTTTATTTTGATAAATAATTAACAGCATCTCCTACAGTTTTTATTTTTTCGGCATCCTCATCTGGTATTTCGATATCAAATTCTTCTTCAAACGCCATAATCAGCTCAACGATATCCAAAGAATCTGCCCCTAAATCATCAATAAAAGATGAATCTATGGATATTTTTTCTTCTTCTATTCCCAATTGATCGATAATAATTTTTTTAATTCTGTCTATAGCTTCCACGTTGCTTCACCTCCTTTCTCAAACTATTATTTTTAAATTTACTTCTAACGACTTTTAAATCTCTTTTAAGTGTTCCAGCATGTTTGAATCGAAAAAATTAACGGCATTCCAGATTGCATTCTTTATAGCCTTTGATTTTGATCTCCCATGGCATATAAAACAATAACCATTGATCCCCAATAAGGGCAATCCACCAATTTCCTTATAATCAATTCTTTTAATAATCCCTAAAAAAACCTTCCTAAATTGATTCATTTCTTCTGTATGTGGCAACTTTTCAATGATTTCCCCTTTGATTTGCATTAAAAGCATCTTGGTAATTCCCTCTGAAAGCTTTATCAATATATTTCCAGTAAATCCATCACATACTACAACATCAACTTTCCCGGCAAAAACATCTTTACCTTCAATGTTTCCATAAAAATTGTTGCATTTTTCTTGTAATATTTTATGGGCTTTTTGTGAAAATTCATTTCCTTTATTTGCTTCTTCTCCGATATTTAAGAGTCCTACAGTTGGATGATTATTTTTTAGAATATATTTTGCATATCTGCTTCCGATTTGAGCAAATTGCAGCAAGTGTTTTGGTTTGCAATCAACATTAGCGCCTACATCAAGAATAACTACTTGGCCGGTTAAGGAAGGTAAAACGGTAGTAATGGCAGGACGCCTTAGTTTTGGAAGGCATCCTATAATCAGTAAAGCAGCTGCCATTACAGCTCCACTGTTTCCGGCAGATATAAATACATCCACTTCTTTTTGTTTGACAAGTTTTGCGCCTACAACAATGGATGAATTTTTTTTAC
>CBFCZX010000010.1:0-21860 GCA_965602765.1 uncultured Atribacterota bacterium
TGCGGACCGGTTGCCAATCCGGTTGCTCCGACATATCCAATAATTTCACCCTGTACTACTTTCTTTCCTTTTTTTAAACCACTGGCATAACGGGAGAGGTGACCATATCCGGTAACATAATTGTTTGGATGACGAACTTGAATATAATTTCCGTAACCACTTTTCCATCCTGCAAAAATCACTGTTCCGTCTCCAATGGTTGAAATCGGCGTTCCGGTTGGTGCCGCATAATCAATCGCTAAATGAGGTCGCCAAATCCTCAAAATAGGATGAAGGCGGTTTTTTGAAAAATAAGAACTGATATATTTATAATTCAAAGGAGCCCTTAAAAAAGCTTTTCTTAATGAGTCCCCTTTTTCATTATAGTAGTCGACATGTCCGGAGGAATCTTCAAATAAAATGGCAGTATGTTTACTAAGTTGCTCTCCTTCATATTGAGCAGCAATGATTTTCCCCCAGCGATAAAAATCACCTCTTTGCTCTTTTTCTACTAAAAGTTTAAATGCATCACCTTCACGGCATTCAGTAAGAAAATCAATTTGCCAACTAAAAATATCGGCAATTTGAAGAGCTAACTGTGGAGAATCAGCACACTCTATCATCGATTCATATAAAGAACTTTCGATAATTCCATCTAATTTTACTATCTCTTTGTAAATATCCTCTTTGACAACCTGTAATTCTTCTGAGTCAGAGTCAGGAATATTAATATGAAGAATATCAATCGGGGAAGTCTCATAAACAAATACTTTTAATTTACCTTCGGGATCATATTTTAAAGTATACTTGGCACCTGCTGGAATATGATTGCAATCAATAATGGATTTCAATTTTTCCTGTAATTCAAGAATTTCAGCTGCAGCAATTCCCTTTTCGATTAACGAATCGTACAGGGTATCACCGGCTTCCAGACAACCGTCAACAGTTATCCCCTCTTCTTTTTCTTCAGTTATTTTATCATCAGTTATTTCTTCGGTAATTTCTAAACTTGCTTCCTTATTTTCATTCGCTTCTTCTACTAAAGTTAATTCGCTTTGAAGAGCGATTTCCTCTTTTTCCGGTTCAAGGATAGTTCCTTCGAAAAATTTTTCTTCTACTAAATTGCCAAGGTCATCTTTTTCTTTATTTTCCGTTACACCCAAAGAAGTTCCGGAGAGTATTGATTCCGGGGTATGTTCAACTGTTACTTTTTCCCCGGAATTAGAAAACCATTTAAATCCAATAAACAACAATGCAATGATAAATAAAAAACCTATACCCGCAAATAATAGTTTCCATTGTTTTTTTTTCTTGCCTTTCAAAGAGGAATAAAAACGATGATTAGAAAAATAATATTGTCTTTTTGCCAAAATTTATAACAATTCCTTCCCTTTTAAAATTTTAAATGTTTATTTGGGATAAAATTTAAAATTTATTACTTCTACATTTTAACTTTTATCCATTTGTTTTAAAATATCAAAATAAGTATCATATACTTCTCTAGAAAAGCAAACAAATAAAACTTTATCTATCGAATGATGCTTTTCCAAAAAAGTTTTTGTTTCTGTGAGTGCAATCCTGGTTGCACGTTCTATAGGAAATCGGTATACTCCTGTACCAATAGCAGGAAAAGCTAAAGATTGGAGATGATAATTTTCAGCAAAAGACAGGCATTTTCTGTAACACTGAGCAAGATAAAAATCTTCTCTTTCCGAACCACCTTTCCAAATAGGACCAACGGTATGTATAATCCATTTCGCCGGTAGATTATAACCCCCGGTTATCTTAGCCTCACCAGTGGGACATCCGTTTAATTTTCTGCATGCTTCTAGAAGTTTGGGACCGGCCGCACGATGAATTGCCCCATCCACTCCTCCACCTCCGAGCAAAGAAGTATTTGCAGCATTAACAACGGCATCGACTTTCTGTTTGGTAATATCATCTTGTAAAATTTGGATTCTTTCAAACATTCTTTTCTTTCCTATTGAAATATTAGTTTAATTTATATTTTTTATAATTTTTTTTAAAGCATGGTAAAAATATCTATCGGTCATGGAAGCAATAAAGTCGATGATCACTTGCTCAGGAGTATTTTGATTCATATATATTTCACCTTTATTTGCTCCTCTATTAAAAATCCATTCTTTAAAAATTAAAGAATTTTCATTTCCATAATGAATATCATTCAGGAATTGATCAAAGAGCACATTGAATTCATTTTTTAATTTTACTTTTTTTCTTTTTAAATTTTCATTTCGGTAAATTTTTTCGATATTGAAATTTTTTAAACGAAACATGCTTTCAGCGACATCATCTGAATAAAAGATTTCATCCCGTTTATATGAATTTATAATGATGTCTTTTACTAATGTATCAATAATGTCGGTATTTTTTTCACCTAGACTTTTTTTTATTTCTTTTGGGAGCATCTGCTTCTGTAAGATGCCGATTCTTATTGCATCTTCAAAATCCTGTCCCAGATAAGATATTGAATCGGATATTCTTACTACACATCCTTCCAGAGTTGCAGGTATTATTTGAATATTTTCTCCCTGATATTTTCTCTTGCAATAGTCTATTAAACTAGATTCATTTTTATTGCGATTTGGTTTTAAATTTTTTTCATTTATTTCACCATCGTGGGAAAGAATACCGTCTCTTACTTGAAAGGTTAAATTCATTCCCTTACAGGCATCAGCAAGCTTATCTGCAATCCTAAGACTGTGAATATTATGAAAAAACAAGTCAAATTTTCTTTTTCGACAAATTTCTTGAAGGATTTCTTCTCCGTCATGACCAAAAGGTGCATGACCTAAATCGTGCCCGAGAGCAATTGCTTCAATTAAATCCAGATTTAGCTTTAAAGCCTTCCCGATAGTCCGGGCTATTTGGGAGACCTGCAAAGTATGAATGCTTCGATTTGATAACTGTTCATCAAAACTGGAAGCAAAATAAATGACTTGTGTCTTTCCAATATATCTACGAAAAGAACCACTGTACAATATGTGATCCCGATCCCTTGAAAAGGGTCCTCTAAGATAGTGAGTTATTTTCCGTTTCCTTCTAGCTTGGATATTCTTTACAGCGTATGGAGAGAGATTTTTGTCTTCAAAATCAAGAATTTCTTTTCGAAAATTCTCTTCATCCATCAATGTTCTCCTATTATGAATTCAATAGAAACATGCGTTAATTTTATTAGTTATTTTATACAATTATCTCTCAATCCGCAAGTATTTTTAAATTGCCCACTTATGATTGGAAATCGAAATAATAATTTGAATGAATAAGGCAGCTTTGGTAAATTGGAAAATTAGGTCATTGTTTTATTCATTTCTATCCTTTAACTGAACCGGCCAGGATTCCTTTTACAAAATATCGCTGCAAACCCAGGAAAAGTATCAATGGAAGAAACATGGAAACAAAAGCTGCTGCAGTTAAAAGTTCCCAATCTTGTCCATACGACCCTACAAGTGCACTAATGCTAACCGTTAAAGGGGCAACGTCCGGAGTCCCACCCAAATATACCAATGCAACCAATAAATCATTCCAAACCCATAAAAATTGAAAGATGGTTACCGAAGCAAGGGCAGGCAGTGAAAGTGGTAAAACCATTTTAACAAATATCTGAAAAGGAGTTGCTCCATCGATTGAAGAAGAATCAAAAAGTTCACTGGGCAACCCGGATATAAAATTGTATAGCAAATAGATGACCAGCGGAAGTCCGTATCCGGCATGCGCAAACCATATCCCGGGCAACGTTCCTGCCAGTCCTAATCGATTAAATATTCTAAGAATGGGAATAAGTGTCATTTGCAGTGGAACAATCAGTAGAGCAACTAAAAGGATAAAGAAAAATCTTCGTCCGGGAAATTCCATCCAAGCAAAAGCATAAGCTGCAAAAGAAGCGATTAAAATAGGAATAATGGTAGAAGGGATTGTTATAAATAAAGTATTCAGAAAAGCTCTGCCTATTCCAATTTTAGTAATCACTTCCCGGTAGTTTGCTAATGTATAGACTGTAAAATTGAAAGGATGTTCAAAAATTGTCCACCAACCGGAAGCAGCAACATCTGCAGAAGTACGAAAAGAAGTTATAAAAAGTCCCACACTGGGAAGCACCCAGAGAAAAGCGATAAGAATTATAGTTAAATGAAGTGGCAATAATGAGAATTTTAAAATAAACTTTCCCTTCATCTAATCGCCTCCTGTTCCCTGAATCGCTGAATGTTGATGACAATCATTGGAATAATTAACACTAATAAAATGACTGCAATTGCACTGGCTCTCCCGTAATTCCTAAAAAGAAACATTTCCTTATACATACGGTTTGCAATCACTTCTGTATTAAAATTCCCATTGGTCATTACGTAAACGATATCAAAAACCTTAAGAACATTAATGATCATCGTTGTAGACACAACTGCAATCGTGGGCTTCATCAAAGGAAGAATAATTTTCCAGAATATTCTAAACTCGTTTGCACCATCTACACGTGCAGCTTCCAATATTTCACGGGGGATACCTTTATAGCTTGCCGATAACACGACCATGCAAAATCCGGTCCATATCCAGACTCCCACGATAATCAAACAGAGATTATTGAGCCAGGGTCTCATAATCAACCATGGCAAAGGTTTGAACTTAAATGTAGAAAGAAGGGCATTGAGTATGCCAGTTTGAGCAGTTGTAGCAGGTCTATAGGCGTAGACAAATTTCCAGATAACTCCGGCACCTACAAATGAAATCGCCATAGGCATAAATATAATCGATTTTACCATGGATTCATATTTCACACGATCAATTAACACTGCTACTATTAGTCCGATAAATACAGTCAATGGCACAAACACAACAACCCACAGTGCGTTATTTCGAAAAGAATTTAGCATGATTTGATTAGTAAAACAATACAGAAAATTTTCCAATCCAATAAATTCTTCTGAACTATAATTAAAAAATGAAATGTATATTGTTTTTAATGAAGGGTACACTAAAAAAAAGAATAAAATGGATACAGCCGGTAAAATGTATAACCAGGGAGTTATTTTATTGGTACGCATGCACGCATTCCTTTCAGGAGTGAATATTAGTAATAATTTTTTATATGGGCTGTGCTTTCTATAAAACACAGCCCATATATATTAATTCATAATCCCTTTTAAATTAGCGATAACTATCCAGGGCAGTAGTTTCAATCGTCATTAATACATTTTTCAAGGGAATTCCGCTCACGTAATCCAGTATACCGGTCCAGAAAGAACCGGCTCCTACTGCTGCCGGCATTAAATCAGAACCATCAAAACGGAAAGTAGAAGCGTCACTTAAGATTTTTGCCGCTTTACGGGTTAAATCATCCGGATATGCTGCCGAATCTACTCTTTTGTTCGCAGAAAGCTTTCCTAATTCTGCTACCCATATTTCCTGTGCTTCCGGAGATACAATATATTCCATAAAGAGTCTTGCTTCAGGAGTATCATTGAACATGGCAAACATATCTGCCGCTCCTAAGGCCGGTGTTCCAAATTGGGAATCTATGGGCGGGAAAGGAAAGAAATCAAAGTCTTTTCCCGGTGTTAAATCCGGAAAATGATCGAGTATAAAACTTTTGATAAAAGTTGCCTGTCTGTGCATAAAAGCTTTCGGAGGATCGCTAAATAAAGCATCCGGTGAATCGCCAAAATTGATAGTTAGCTCTGCATTTGGTCCGCCATATACATACTTTTCATTTAAAGCAATTTGGCCAAATATTTCAAAAGCCCTACGAACACGGTCATCGAGCCAGGAAATTCCATGAGATACCCATAAATCATATACTTCAGGTTCAACCGTTCTTAACATAATGTCTTCAATCCAATCTGTACCAACCCACCCGCTGGCAGCTCCACTTTCCATTCCAAGTGCCCAGGGATTTTTTCCGTCAGCAACCATTTTATCGGATAAAGCAATTAACTCATCCCATGTCGTGGGAACAGTGTACCCGGAAGCAGCAAATGCTTTTGGACTATACCAAACCAGACTTTTCAAATCTGCAGAAATGAATACACCATAGAACTTATCCATATATGTCCCTAAATCCAGCCATGTAGGAGAATAATCGCTTTTTAATACTTCCATATCCATAAAGGTGCCTAAATCTACCAATTGGTTATTTTTTGCAAATTCTACCATTTGTCCTGGATTGGGAAGAACGGATACGTCCGGTGGATTCCCTGCTTCTACCCGTGTTGTTAGGATAGCGGAAAGGTCTCTGGTTCCGGTAAATTCAACTTTGATATCATTTTCCATTTCAAAGGGAGCAATCATTTTTTTAAAAGCCTCAGCTTCATTTCCCGTCCAAACACCGAGAACCGTCACATTACCGGAAGCAGCAAAAATATTTAAAGCAAACATTAAGACTATTAATATTGTAAAACCAAGTTTTTTTAACATTTTTCTCTCCTTTTATTCAAAAAATCTTTTTATATCGTATTTTCTTTTAAGAGAATACCACCTCCTCTATTTTTTGTATCTTGCTGTTTAAAATACTTACGAATGGATATTTTGATAATGTGAAATAATGTAAATGATGCAGTTGATGGCTGTAAAAATTGTAAAATATGTAAATATGTTGTTAGTGGACCAAAAAAGGATTTAAAATAGAATTGATGTAAAATGTATTATAGTGTCATCATGTAATATTACTTAGATGGTTATATTTGATAATTTTTAGAAACTTTATCTATTAAAACAGATTTAACCTCCTTTTTCCGGATTTTTTTAGAGATTGAAAATAAATATTCATCGTTATAAATATTCATTATGTCTCTATATTCTTTTTTTTAACAAGAAATCCTTCTTTTTTAAAGATATTGTGTCTTTTTTTCCATTTAAAAGCATGGAAAATACGAATAGTTTTTATTTTTCTAAATAATTAATCGGACAAATTGAACATTTTGGATTTTTTTTCGTGCAAATATTTTTACCTAGCATGACAATCTGTGCATGAAATTCATTATATAATTCGACTTTTCTAGGTAGATTTTTTGTAAAATAATCCTGTACTTGAGAATAAGAATCATTTTTTGCACATAGATGGTGTCGCGAGAAGATTCTTTTGGTGTAAGCATCCACAACAAAAAAAGGTTTATTCCCCGCGTATAATAAAATGCTATCAGCAGTTTCTTGACCAATTCCGTTAATCATTAATAAATCGTTTCTTAATTTATTGCTGTTTCCTGAAAACATTTTTTTTGAAGAACCCTGATAATTTTCCAGGAAATATTTTAAGAAATTCTTCAGCCTCTTTGCTTTCAGATTGAAATAGCCTGATGGTTTAATCAGACATGCTAATTTTTTCTCATCTATCATATATAGATCTGATGGTTGTAGTAATTTGTTTCGCTGTAAATTCGAAATAGCCTTTTCTACATTTTTCCAGGAGGTATTTTGGGTAAGGATAGCCCCAATCATTATTTCAAAGGGAGTACTTCCCGGCCACCAATTTAAAGGGCCAAAGTAATCATAAAAACTATAATAAATTTTTAATAATATTTTTTGCATTTTTTCAAACTATTTTTATTCAATTGATGAAAGATACAGGGAAGCTTTTAACGATAATTTTGCTAACTGCACCCAAAAAATTCTGTATTTATTTTATCCTAAATATAAATAATCTTATGCTATTTCTTAAATAATACTTTTCCGGCTGCTCCTATACTTGAACCCCATTTGAATGGGTAATTCATTTCATAAAGTGTTTTTTCAATGTTACCAAAGGTGTATAGGATTTCATTTTCAGTAATATTACCCATATGCCCCAAACGGAATATTTTACCAGCTAATTTTCCCTTGCCTGCTGAAACTAATACGCCATTCTTGTACAATTTTTGACGGAAAATTTCATCTTTAACGTTAGAGGGATATAGGACCGTTGAAACAGTATTTGCCCTTATATCTTCAGGTACCAATAAATTAAATCCTAATTCCTTTAGGCCTTTTTCACAAGCCAATGAAAATCTCTTATGTTTATTATATCTTTCCTCCAAACCTTCTTCCAGTATCATTTGAAGACCTTTATGAAGAGCAAATACCATATTTATTGCATGCGTAGAAAAATATCCTTCTCCGGGTTCCCGCATGATTGGCAACCAACGGTTAATATCAGAATAATAACTATGAATGCTTCCCAAAGCATTTCTTCTATCCAGTGCTCTTTCATTAAAGACAGCATTTGTTAATCCCGGAGGAACACCAATTGCCTTTTGATTACCGGTAAAAAGAATATCTATTCCCCAATCATCCATCCTCTCTTCAACACCTCCGGTAGCACATACGCCATCAACAATGTATTGCGTATTAGGGTATTGCTTTAGCATTTCACCGATTTCTTGTATAGGAGCACAGACTCCGGTGGAAGTATCTATGTGGGTTACTGTAATCGCATCAAATTTTCTTTCTTTTAATTTAGCGGAAATCTTTTCTATTTCTACTATCTTTCCCCATTGACAATCTAGAACTTCAACTTCTATACCAAATACACGAGCAATTTCTGTAAAACGATCACCGAAAAAACCATGAGAGATAACTAATAACTTGTCTCCTTTTTTTAAGGAATTTACCAGTGCAATCTCCATTCCTAAAGTACCTGTTCCCGGCAAAGTAAAAGCCTGACCTGTATTGCATCCGACAATTACTTTTAAATAATTCAAGGTCTGTTTCAACGTGCATACTAATTCGGGATCAAGATGTGAAATAGTCTCTCTACTTAGTTCTTTTAAAATGGTGCTAGAGACAGGGGTTGGGCCTGGAATCATCATTAATACTTTTTTCATCATTAATTTCTCCTTCTACTTAATTTTTATGGCTTTTTATTTCTTACATTTAACTTTTTACAAAATTATTCTTCTACGATTTAATAAATGTGATTCATTATGCCTGAACATGGGATATGTATCATTTGAATTTTTCTATTAGAGTAGAAAAGAAAAGGTTCTGCCCCGAAAGCTTTTAAAAATTTATTTATCTTCCGTTTTACAATTCGCAATTTAAAAATCAAAATAGGAAAACGAGACACGTGTAATATGGGAATTCCTATTTTGCATTTTTTCCACATAGTTTAAAAATAGAGACTTTCAGTTTCCTACAGCTTTGCCTACTCTATATGCTCATATTCTTTTTCGCGAATTTCAGTCCTGATACAGTATATTCCTGCTTTATGCTGCAAGTTAAACTTTATAAACTGCTATTTATTTCACTGGCACCTGTTGATTATTCCATCCTTATACTTTGGAACAATGTTAAAAAGATTTACCGAGGAGCAGAATTCTAAATCTTTTTTTAATCCAATACTTATCAAATATTGCCCGTGTTGAGATTTTTTTAACATTCCAAAAATATTACCTTCATATTGTTTATAAAGCATCTGTACGGTTATACCTGCATCTGTTTCCGGAAAAATAACATCCGATTTTGTTTTAATAGAATCAATCAACATGCCGGCACAAACAGCATCTTCTAAAGAGAATTTTCCTTCCCTGCCTGCACAGATAATTAAAACATCTTCTTTTGAATTAAAACAATAATCACAAACTGAATTTAGGTTTAAAAAACTACAGATAATGACTTCGGAAGCATCTCTTGCCAGTTCTAAGACCTTAACTCCATTAGTTGTGGTAAATACAATTTTTTTATTTTTTATTGTTTCTTCTTTAAACTTGCGAGGTGAATTGCCTAAATCAAATCCTTTGATTTTCATCCCATTTCTTTCACCACATAACAAGGTTTCTTCCTGCCTTAAACATTTCACTTTTTCTTTTGCTTTTTCTGGTGAATAAATTGGGATGAATCCACTGCATCCCCGAGCTAATGCTGTCACGATAGTGCTTGATGCTCTCAATACATCAATCATTACAACTAATTTATCGGCTAATTTTTTACCGGATATCTCTTTAGGAACTAACAGAACTTCAACTTTATTTGTCATAAAATATCCTTACAATATACTAATCTATGCACCATACTTGTTAAGTTTTAATGCATTTGCCAACATTAAAGGAATTGCTTCTACCGATAAAAATCTACCTAAACCACCCTGATGGGTACATGCCTTTTCTGTAAATTCTCCTGTTTCATCCATTCGAATATATTTAGAGAAAAGCAAAAACGGATTGGGGTGCCAACTATGCCCTTTCAATCTTGCAGGTGTAGAGTGGTCACCGGTTACAATAATGACATCCGGATTTAAACGTAGTATTTCGGGTATGAATTTATCAACTTCTTCGATAACTTTCACTTTTTTCTCAAAATTTCCATCTTCGCCATAACTATCAGTTTTTTTAATATGAATATAAAAGAAATCATATTTATCATAATTTTCTTTCAATGTCCTAATTTCATCTTCAATGGTTTCCCCTGCATCTAATATTTCCATTCCAACCAATTTTGCCAAACCTTTATACATCGGATATGTTGCGATTGCAGCCGGCGATAATTTAAATAATTCCCCCATGGTTGGCAATCCCGGATGCTTCGCAAATCCCCTTAATAAAACGGAATTTGCAGGTGAACAGTCTTTTAAGGCATTTACAGCCTGGTTGATAAATTCATTGACAATTTCTGCAGTTTTTCCTGCTTCCGAAACCAAAGGTTCAGTGAATTTTAACTTTTTACCTACTAATTGAGGGTCCGCATCAGATAATTCTTCCCTGAGATTTTTTCCCCTGAACACCACAACAAATCGATGCTCTTTCCCTGGTGTAATTAATATTTCGATATTTCCTATTTTTTTTATTTTCTCCTGCATTATCATGCAAAGTTTTTCGTTTAGTTCCGTCGGAATTCTCCCGGCACGACGATCGGTAATTATATCCGATTCATCCATGGTGGCAAAGTTTCCCCGACATGCCAAATCATCTGATGCAAGTTCTATTCCTACCCCTAAAGCTTCCAGTACGCCTCTGCCTATTTGATGGTGCAACGGATCATATCCAAATAAAGAAAGATGCGCCGGACCACTCCCCGGTGTAATTCCGCGAGATATTGGATCAGTTAATCCGCATACTGATTTAGAAGCTAAATCATCTAAGTTTGGGATATGTGCTGTTTCCAGAACTGTTTTATTGTTTATTGAGGGAATATCACCAATACCATCTGCTACTAAAAGAACGATTTTTGCATCATTCTTTATTGATAATGATTTCATAATTTCTTCACTTACCATTTTTTACTCTCCTTAATCTTTAATTTACTCCACCATTTCTCTCAGTCTTTCCTGAAGTAGAGTATTTCGATGAAATGTTTTATTATTTTTAATTGCAATCCATAAAGCTTTTTTGGTCCCGATAAGAATGACCATCTCTTTTGCCCGTGTAATCCCGGTATATAGTAGATTTCTTTGTAACAGTAAATAATGTTGTGTTGTCACCGGAATAATGACTATTTTATACTCACTTCCCTGACTTTTATGTACTGTAATAGCATACGCTAATACTATTTCATCAAGATCGGTAAAATCATAGGAAATTGTTCTTTCGTAAAAATTAATCTCTACCGTATTATCTTCTATATTTATCTTACTGATGATACCAATATCTCCATTGTAAACTTCTTTATCATAATTATTTTTAGTTTGCATGATTTTGTCATTCACTCTGAAAATATTTTTTTTATAATTAATTTGCTTTCCTTTTGGATTCAATGCTTCACGTAATTGATAATTTAAATTATCTGCACCGACTTCTCCTTTGTACATCGGGGTTAAAACCTGAATGTCTGCTACCGGATCTATTTTATATTTAACCGGCAGGCGGTAAGTGCATAGATTAATTATTTTTTGGGCAGCTTCCCGGGGATTTTCTTCTTCGATGAAATAAAAATCCCGTTCTCTTTCTCCTTTTACGATTGGATATTTTCCTTCATTGACACGATGTGCGTTAACAATAATTAGGCTTCTTTTTTCCTGTCTAAATATGGTAGTTAATCTTACAACTGGAATCACCTCAGATTCGATAATATCCTTTAGTATATTACCCGGACCTACCGAAGGTAATTGATCAACATCACCGATTAAAATAACAAATGTTCCCGGAACAATGGCTTTTAGTAGTTGATTCATCAACAAAACATCAATCATCGAAACCTCATCCAAAATGATGACATCGGTTCGTATTGGATTGTCCTCATTTTTTAAAAAAGTATTATTCTTTGGACTGTATTTTAGTAACCGGTGTATTGTCTTTGCTTCTCTGCCGGTAGTTTCGCTTATTTTTTTTGCGGCTCTTCCTGTAGGGGCGGCCAGTGTTATACTCAGTTTTAATTCTTTAAAAAGTTCAATGAGTCCAAGAGTAGTTGTGGTTTTACCCGTCCCGGGTCCACCGGTCAATACCAGTACTCGATTTAGAAGAACCTGATTAATTACCTCTCTCTGTTCAGGTGCGAACGAGATGTGATATTTATGTTCTAAAGATTTTATTTTTGCTTCGATGTCAATATGAATAAACTGATGGGGATATCTTAATAACTCTATTAATTTTTTACAGACTCCCAATTCAGAAAAATAATAATATGGTAGCCAAATCTTTTCTGACTGTATAATGATTTCGTCATCATCTTTTAAACGAGCCAGAGCATCTTCGACCAATGATTCATCGGCTTCTAACAATTCACTGCCAAACTTGATGATTTCAATTTCTTTTCCATAACAATGCCCCTGGTTAGCTAATTCCTGTAGAATATATTTTATTCCTGCTTTTATTCTTTCAGGAGAATCCGCCTTCATGCCTAATTTTTGAGCAATTCTATCTGCAATTTTAAATCCAATTCCCATGACATCATCTATTAAACGATAGGGATTTTCTTTTAATTTTTCAATAGCAGCATTTCCATAATTTTTAAAAATTTTTACTGCATATCCGGTCGTAATCTGGTAGGATTGGAGAAACAGCATTACCCTTTTGATTTCTTTTTGTTCTTCCCATGATTTTTTGATGACCTTAATTCTTTTTTCGGCAATTCCTTCTATTTCGGTCAGTCTTTGAAGGTTGCTTTCCAGAACTTCCAATGTCCTATTTCCAAAATGATTAACGATCCTTTCAGCGGTAGCAGGGCCTACTCCCTTGATTAATCCTGAGCTTAAATACCTTTTCAATCCCAATAAGGAAGTCGGTAAAATCAAAACATAATCTTTAAAGGAAAATTGCCGGCCATATTTTTGATTATTAATCCATTCTCCTTTTAATTCATAATTTTCTCCAACATTAACCGAAGCCATATTTCCTACAATGGTTAAAAGATTTTCTTCATGCGAGTTAGAGCTTATTTTGGCTACAACATAACCATTTTCTTCGTTTCGGAATACTATTTTCTCAATTGTTCCTTTTAGACTTTCCATGAAAATTCCTTAAAAATTACTGATTGGCCAATTTACTACCAATTTATCAATTCACCAATTAATTAATTCTGTACTCTGCACATTATACGCTAAAGGTTATTATATAAAATCTTCCCATAAAATACGATATGCATTTTAATCCTGAATGATTTTCACATATAGATTTCTAGTTCGCGGTCCATCAAATTCACAAAAACATATCCCCTGCCAAGTTCCTAAAACCAATCTTCCTTTATAAACCATTATACTTTCCGAAAACCCCATTAAACTGGCTTTAATATGAGCAGCTGAATTCCCTTCATTATGCGTATAATTGTCTTTAAAAGGAATTACTTTGTTCAATTCCTTCAATATGTCACTTTTAACACTTGGATCAGCATTTTCATTAATTGTAATACCGGCAGTTGTGTGAGGAACAAAAAGATAACAAATTCCTTCTGAGATTTTACTTTCGTCCACTACTTTTTGAACATGAATCGTAATATCTAAAATCTGAGTTTGCGTATTCGTTTTGATAGGTATTCTTTTTAGCACATTAGCGTCCTTTCGATGTTTCTCTTAAAAATATTTTAAATTTAGTGAAATCGACATGGATTTATTTACTTTTATCCATTCACTGTCTTTTTTTTTCATCAATTCATTTTATTTCAATTGAATTGAAATATGTAATTATATATTATTGTTTCTTTGAAAGTTTTGTATATGCTTCGAGTATTTTCATACTCTCCTGTAAATCTTTCCCGGCAACCATTATTCTCACTTCTCCCAGTCCATCTACAGTAATGGGATAGACTGAGTGATCGATATTCGCCTTCAACATACACTGAATTCCCTGGCTGGATAACAATCCTTTTATGGCAAGAGCTTCGCTTTCGCAGGGTACCCGGCATAATTCAATTATTTTCAGCTCTTCTTTTGCTTTCTCATTCAATATAATCCCTCCTCTCGTTTGAAGCATGGTTTTCCTGGTAATATAACAAAATTATTACCATTTCTTTTTTTTCTTACTGTAAAAAATATTAAGTACTAATGATTTTGGCTATTTCAATTTATCCTTGGCTACTTTTTTTGCCTCATCATATACTAATTTTAACGGAATTTTATGTTTTCTGGCAATCTTTTGACAATCTTCGTATTCAGGTGCTATATTTTTAACTTCCCCTTTATAAATGGCGACTTTGGTTCTGATTTTTCCATGCTCTGTATGGGCAATAATATTTTTATGGATAAGCTTTAAACGTTTCACTTCTCTTATTCTTACTCCGAGGGTAGTTGATTCATCAAATAAAGTAACCAATAATTTTTTAAGATCATTTTCGTATGCAACCAAGCTTAATATATGAGCAGGACGATTCTTTTTCATTTGAATGGGAGTTAGAAAAACATCCAGAGCTCCTTGGGAAAGTAATTTTTCTATGATAAAATCATAAATCTCCGGATTCATATCATCAATATTCGTTTCTACTAAAATAGCTTCATCCCGAATATAATCACCAAGTACACTTTTGTTTTTAACTGCTATTTCACCTATTGTAACTCTTAGTACGTTCGGTATGGCAAAATCCTTTTCTCCGGCTCCATATCCTATTTTTTTTACTTCCATCAGAGGTCTTTCGTCGAATTTTTTTACATACGATGTAATAATTCCCGCTCCGGTAGGTGTCACCATTTCGTCGTTAATTCCTCCATCGTAAACAGGAACACCTTTTAACAACTCCAGGGTAGCAGGGGCAGGTACCGGAATAGAGCCATGGGCACATTTCACAAAACCATGTCCCAGGGGTAATGCAGAAGCATATACTTCTTTTATTCCTAAAATCCTCAAACCCACAACAGCAGAAGTAATATCTATAATGCTATCCATACCTCCAACTTCATGGAAATGAATGGTTTCCAGGTCTTTTTGATGAATCTGTGCTTCTGCTTTTCCTATTCTATAAAATATCTTATTTATCTGATTCTTATCTTTAGGTATAAGGGAACTTTGGTCAATAATACTTATGATATCTTTTAATTTTCTCACAACACCCTGTTCTTCGATTTTAACTGAAACGCGGGTTGCGGAAATGCCTTTTTTTATCATTTTTTCCACTTCCAGATGATAGCCGGAAAGATGCAGTTTGTGCAACTCCTTCTCTAATCTTTCTTTTTTTAAACCGGCATCAAGTAACGCGCCGATTATCATATCTCCGCTTATCCCTGAAAAACAATTAAAATATGCAATCCTCATTTCTTCACCTCATTTATCGTATTTATTAAACTAGCCATGTAGCCTGCTCCGAATCCGTTATCCACATTAACAACTGCAATGCCAGGAGCACAACTGTTTAACATGGTAAGTAGTGCAGACAATCCCTTAAAGTTGGCACCATATCCCACGCTGGTGGGAAGAGCAATAATCGGCTTATCCACCAATCCTCCTATCACGCTGGGCAGGGCGCCTTCCATACCGGCAACCACAATTAAAACATTGGCATGTGTTAATATTGTTGCGTGGTCTAACAGTCGATGGATGCCGGCAACACCAACATCGTAGAGTCGTTCCACCCGGTTACCCATTAATTCCGCCATTACTCCTGCTTCTTCTGCAACCGGAATATCTGCTGTTCCACCGCTTACTACCAAAATATATTTATTGTCGCTTTTTCTTTCCTTTGTGTCATTTGCGACAATTCTTGCTTCTTTAAAATAAGTGACTTCCGGTTTTATTTTTTTTATTCTTTGGTAAATCTCTTCATTTGCCCGCGTGGCAATGATTTCGCCATCGGTTTCATGGATTCTCCGACATATTCCTTCTATCTGTCCCAGGCTTTTCCCCTGGCAGAATATGACTTCCGGAAAATCCTTTCTCAGATGTCTTTGGTTATCAATCTTTGCAAAACCAATATCATCATAAGGAAAATGTTTTAATTTCTCTATAATATCACTCTTTTTTATTTGTCCTGATTTGTATTGCTCTAATAATTTTGAAATTTTTTCTTTGTTCATTCGTTTTCCTCGTTTTACGCTATTCATCCATACTGCCGGATCTATATCCCTGTAGATCGAGAACAATAAAGCTAAATCCTATTTTTTTTAGATATTTTAAAATTTCTTCTCTTATTTCTTTCCTGGTTATTAAACTAATGTCTTTTTCGTTCACTTCAATTCGAGCTATTTTTCTGTGATTTCTCACTCTCACTTGTTTGAATCCAAAATCGCGGATAAATTCTTCTGATTTTTCTATCATTTTTAATTTTGCTTTAGTTATTCTTTCATCGTATGGTATCCGAGTAACCAAACAGGCATCAGAAGGTTTATTCCAGGTAGGTAGTCCTATTTTTTTTGATAAAATGCGAATATCATTCTTTGAAAAACCAGCTTCCTGAAGAGGACTTCTTATTTTTAGTTCATGTAAAGCTTTTAATCCGGGACGGTATTCTTTTAAATCATCGCAATTCGAGCCATCTGCGATGAAGTTTAGGGAACTTTTCTCGGCTATTTTCTTTAGATTTGAAAAAATTTCTTTTTTGCATAAATAACATCGTACTTTCGGATTTAAAATAAATGCTTCGTTTTGTAATTCACTTCCCTTAATAATTATGTTTCTAATTCCCAATTGTTTTATAAGCTCCTTTGCCTGTTTAGTCTCATATGCCGGGTGTATCTTCGATTCAACTGTTACTGTTAACAGTTTATCTCCTAATTCATCAAAAGCAATTTTTGCCAAAAAAGTACTATCCGCCCCTCCTGAATAAGCAATCAAAGCACTACCCATCTCAGACAATATCTTTTTTAATTTCTTGAGTTTTTTCAAATTTCCCCGTCCTTAATATTCAATTCCTATTCTTGCCTGAATACCTTTCTGAAAGGGATGTTTTATTTCTTTCATTTCAGTAACCAAATCAGCAATATCGATAATTTCCGCAGGTGCTTTTCTACCGGTTATTACAATTTCTACATTTTTCGGTTTTTCCTTTATTTTTTTGATGACCCTTTTTATATCAAGCAAATCATAGTAAATAGCCATATTCAGCTCATCAAATATAACCATTTGATATTCACCGCTGTGAACTCCTTCCATACCGCAAATAAATGCTTTTTCAGCTTCTTCATAATCAATTTGTTTTGCTTTTCCTTTATATACAAAATCTTTGGTGCCAAAAGTCTTCAGGGTGATATTAGGAATCAATTTTACTGAATGAAGTTCTCCGTAATCCCATTTTTTCATAAATTGAACAATCAGAATTTTCATGTCTCTTCCGGCAGCTCTGAACGCCAGTCCCAAAGCAGCCGTGGTTTTACCTTTACCATTACCCGTATATACTTGAACAATGCCCTCCATTTCTCAACCTCCGCTTTTATTTTACTTCAAGGCATGCAAAATAATTATACCAAAATAACGATAAAAATAATAGTTGTTAAATATCATTCCAAAATATGATGTAATTATATTTGATATCTTTATATAAAATCCATGCAAATAACTAAGATAAGTAGAAAATTAACGTAAATCGACCTATAAAAATGAACGGAATAAAGGAAATAAAGTACATGATAAATAAAATGCCTTACAATTTTCAACCTGTACTCTATCGTTGATTGCAATTTTTCATGGAGTATAATATAATTTCAGTAACAAATTTAATAATGAATAATAAGCAGAATCAGGGAAGAATGGTGTAAATCCATCGCAGTCCCGCTACTGTAAAGGGAGACGAAAGCTTTATCATGTCACTATCAAATACTGTTTGACTAATTTGATGGGAAGGCTAAGCAATTAGGATGACCCCTAAGCCAGAATATCTGTCTGTTTAGAACATTAAGCCGCTTCTTCGAGGATAGGAGGTGCTGTTTTTTTATTGTTTGAATCTAAAAATGAAAAAAACTATGTTATCTTTTTATTTCTTTTAGCTTAGTTAAATATCTTACTTTATCATAAACCAAAAAACATCTTCATGGAGGCATAAATGCATTTTTTTAAAAAATTTAGTGTAATAATAGCTATTTCAATATTTTTATTATTAGGCCTTCCCTTCCTTGACGGTGTATCGAATGCTGCCGAATACCCCTTAACAGTCATTGATGAAACCGGAACAGCAGTTACTCTCTCCAAAGAGCCACAGCGCTTCATCTCAACTGCCCCCAGTAATACCGAAATATTATTCGCCCTGGGACTCGGAGAAAAGGTTGTTGGTGTTACAAATTATTGTAATTATCCTGAGGCAGCAAAGCATGTTGAAAAAATCGGAGAAATATCCCCATTAAATTATGAAAAAATAATTTCCCTTAAACCAGACCTTGTTCTGGCATATGGGGGATTTCAATTAAAAGATATCCCTCGTTTGCGCGAACTAGGAATAATTGCAATTGTTTTAGAGCCTTTAAATCTTAAAGATACTTTTAAAAGCATCAAAATGATTGCTACTGCTTGTGGCATTTCGGATAAGGGCTCAATATTGGTCGATAATCTAACTAAAAGAGTAGATTATATCAAATCAAAAGTTTCCAATATTCCGATATCTTCTCAACCGAAAGTTTTTGTTGGCGGTACTTCTGAAACCATCTTTACCCCCGGAGCAGGTACTTTGTTTAATGAATTAATCACTATGGCCGGAGGTCAAAATATTGCAGCCAGTTTATCTTTCTGGAAAAAAATAAGTCCGGAATTTGTGGCTGAAGCGGAACCGGACATTATTATCATCCCGATTGGTGTTATGAACCAAGAAGAAAGTTCTAAAATTAAGGAGATTGTTTCCAAGCGGAATGGCTGGTCTAATATTCCGGCGATAAAAAACAAAAAAATCTATATTGTAAATGAAGACCTGTTTTACCGCGCCGTTCCCCGAATGGTAGACGGACTTGAACTGTTATATAAAATATTCCATGAATAAATCATTAGTAAAAAATACCGGTTTTATTAACTGGAAAAAAAAATTAATCTTGATTGTTTTGTTTGGAAGCTTAATTGTTTTGGCAACAGGAATATTCTGCCTAAATTTTGGCGTAGTTACCATTACTCCAAGAGACATCATGCACCTCTTAATTAATGGCACTCAGGACAAAACCACAAACTTAATCATATGGCAATTAAGAGCACCTCGAATTGTTTTAGGTGCCTTAACCGGAGCCGCTTTATCTACGGTAGGTGGGGCATTCCAGGGAATCTTAAGAAATCCACTAGCCGACCCTTATATTTTAGGAGTTTCCGCCGGTGCTGCTTTAGGAGCATGTATCGGAATTGCTTTTCAATATATTACCGGCTATGCATTTGCCTCCTATCTTCCCTTATTTGCTTTTCTCGGTGCAATGCTCTCATTATATCTGGTTTATAAATCTTCTAAAATCAGTTATTCTGCAAATTCCACAGGCTTGCTGCTCTCCGGAGTAGCTATTACTTTTCTTTTTTCTGCGTTAATTACCGTATTATTGGCACTTTCCAGAAGAGAACTCCATTCCATGATATTCTGGTTAATGGGTGATTTATCTGCTGCTAATTGGAAAAAAATAAGTATTATCTTCTTACCGGTCTTTATTGGCAATGCAATGCTGTTTTTTTCTGCCCTTGATTTAAATGCGCTTTCTTTGGGAGAAGAAGAAGCTCTCCATTTAGGTATAAACACCGGGAGATTAAGAATTCGAATTTTTTTGATTGGTTCTGTTGTTATTGCTACAGTTGTATCTTTTACCGGCCTTATCGGATTTGTGGGACTGATTATTCCACATATTGCGAGGTTATTAGTAGGACCTGACCATCGAATCATGCTGCCTATCGCCGCATTTTTAGGAGCAGTTTTTCTTATTTTATGTGATATTCTGGCACGCATTCTTTTAGCGCCGACTGAAATACCCATTGGAGCAATTACTGCCATAGTTGGCGTGCCATTATTCATTTATCTTTTAAGGAGGAAAAATCAGTAGTATGAAAAATTGCCATCAATTTTTAACCTTAAAAGATATTTGCTACTCTTATACGAAAAATCGTCAAATTTTATCAGATATTAATTTCTCTTTATCAGAATCAGAATTACTGGGAATTATCGGTCCAAACGGTTCAGGGAAAACTACTCTTTTAAATGTTATTTCAGGAATATTAAAACCATATAAGGGAGAGATATTTATACAAAATCATAACCTTAATCATCTTTCAATCGAAAGTATTGCAAAATTCATCTCAGTCGTTCCCCAAAACACCTGGGTTACCTTTAATTTTAAAGCGAAAGAAGTTGTCTTTATGGGAAGAATGCCCTATATTTCCCGAATAAAAGGAGAAAGCCAGGAAGATTACAAAATTTCCCGGGAAGCAATGATAAAAACCCACTCCCTATCCCTGTCCAATCAAAATATCCAAAAGATAAGCGGTGGAGAAAGACAACGTGTGTTTTTAGCAAAAGCCCTGGCACAAAGCCCAAAGCTTTTATTATTGGATGAGTTTACCTCTCACCTGGATTTAACATATAAATATGAAATGCTCAATCTTTTGAAAAATATACTTAAAAAAGAAAATTTAACGATTATATCGACTTTCCATGATTTAAACCTGGCAAGTATCGCTTCAGACCGTCTTCTACTTTTGAATGACGGTAAAATTGAAAAAATAGGCAAACCAAAAGAAGTGCTAAATAAAGAAAATCTATACAAAGTTTACAAGGTAAAGCCGATTCTGATCAACCACCCACAATTCAATGTACCCCAAGTGATTATGTAGTTGTTTTTACAGATGGTTAATGCGAAATAGAAAATATTTCCACTTTCCCTGTTGATAACGTGCAAAGCATGCTGGTTGACGATATGACTAAAACCCGATGGATTATAATTAATGACTCTTTTCCCCGGATTAATGTTTACACGATAAAATGAGACGCTACATCATTTTTTCCTGTCCATCCATCATCATGATATAGAATAACTGCAAACCGGGTTAAAAAATATAGTTTTTATTTTTTTAAATAGTTCTTTTGTGTTAATATTATTTATTTGCAAAATTAAAGCTTGACAATATTCTTAATTAAGGTATAATATCTTAGTTGCTTTGAAATAGGTAACCGGGTTATTTTATAGACTAATGATAGCCTGTAAAGATGCAACTGCAATGTAGTTTCATCTTAGTAATATTTATAAGAGACTCATTCATAACTTGCTTTACTTTACCTCTAAATAAAATGTTACAAAGAAATAATAAAAAGGAGGAAAAGAAATGCAAGGAAGTAAACTTTATGTAGGAAACTTGAATTATACTGTAACTGAAGCACAGCTGGAAGAACTCTTCAACGAACACGGTACAGTGAAAAGTGTAAAAGTCATCGAAGGCAAAGGTTTTGGTTTTGTGGAAATGTCTTCTTCTGAAGAAGCTGAAGCAGCCAAATCATCTTTGAATGATTCTGAATTTAATGGTCGTCCATTAAAGATAGATGAAGCTCGCCCTTTTAAGCCTAGAAATGATTTCCAACGTGATAATAATAGAAGAAGTTATTAATTAAAATAATATCTTTTAAAAAACCCTTTTAACTTAAAAGTTAAAAGGGTTTTTTTATTG
>CBFCZX010000011.1:0-21775 GCA_965602765.1 uncultured Atribacterota bacterium
GTTAATACAATAGTGACGGCAGGGAGTTTTGTTTCTTTATGTATATCTACCGGGATTCCCCGGCCATCATCAATAACAGTTACACTGTTGTCAGGATGAATAATTACTTCAATTTTTTTACAATGCCCGGCCATTGCCTCATCAATACTGTTGTCTACCACTTCATCTAATAGATGGTGTAATCCCCTGCTGGAAGTGCTTCCTATATACATCCCCGGTCTTTTTCTAACTGCCTTCAATCCTTCTAAAACCTGTATTTGTTTGGCAGTATATTGATTTTCTTTTTTAGAATTTCTTTTTTTCTTTTCTACCAATATTCTTAACTCCTACCAAAATGAAACCGCAGCTTTAAGCTACGGTTTTTATCCTAGATTTAATTAGGACATTTCCTATTTTGCTCTATAATTCTTTGTACAATTTTACTATATTTTAAGGGTTTTGTCAAAATAAAGCAAAATTAGCGAAGAGGATAAAATATTTTAATGAGATAATGTTTTTTTATTGTTTGCTTTGCGTGAATTACCTAAATATTAAAAAGCAAAATAAAAAATATTTCCAGATAAAAAATGCTAGCGAAACTGAGGAAAAATAAATTATTGTTTTATGCTTAAACAACAGAGTATTTAAAAAAACAAAATAATTTTATTAATTCTAATTAAGTGGAATTTTTTCTAAAAAGATTAGTTTGGATTTTAAATTTAATGTCTCGAATAATTTCTTCATTTGCTTTTACATTAATTTTATCTATAATTTCTCCTCTCCTAATGTTTAATTCATTTGCCCAAACATTGCTATCCACTTTTAAAAACAAGGTCTGTCCTTGAATTTTTATCGGCTGAGAATGGCTGGCGATTTTTTCCCCTACTAACTCAACCCAATTGTACACGGTTTGATATCCCTTTATCTTATGGTTAAGTTGGTTTTTCTTAAAAAAAGAATCCAGGATATTTTTTAGTGGAGTCAAATTTTTTTTCTTCATAAAACAGTTGCTTTTCCCTTTTCCATCTTAAATATTTTCCCTATATCTAAAACGTCTTTATTAAAATAATTTAAACTAATACTTGTAATGAATGTTTGAATCTTTTTATTAATAATCAAATCTAATAAAAAATATCTCCTCTTTTCGTCTAATTCCGACATAACATCATCCAGAAAAAGAACGGGATACATATTTTCTCTTTCTTTTATTAAATCCACTTCTGCTAATTTTAATGTGAGAATTGCTGTTCTCTGTTGCCCCTGGGATCCGTAAAATGCAACATTGACTTGATTGATATAAACTAAAAAATCATCCCGGTGTGGACCAATTAAAGTTGTTTTAGTACTTAATTCTTTTTCTTTGTTATTTTTAATCTTCTTTTTAAATTCTTCTTTTATTTGATCAATTTTTTCTTCGCCTTGACTATAAACATTAGTTTGATAAACTAACTTTAAAGATTCCTTATTTTCAGTAATTTCTTTATGAAATATATCAGCTACATCATTAATTTTTTTTAAAAATTTACTTCTGGTCAAAACAATAAAAGTCCCGTATTCTATTAATTGGGAATTCCAAAGTAAAAGATTTTTTTCCTTATCCTTGTTGCTATTATTCTTTTTTAGAATATTGTTTCGGTGTGCTAAAATTCTGTTGTATCTTAATAAATACTTATAATATAGAGGATAAACTTGAAAAATCTGTTCATTTAGAAATTTTCTTCTCAAAGAAGGAGAACCTTTAATAATTTGTAGATGTTCAGGAGAAAAAACCACTCCTTTAAATTCTTTGTTTAGTTGTGGTCTTTTAATAAAATTATGATTTATTTTAATAGTCTTAATAAGTTTGCTTTCGTTGATATCTTTACTTTTATCATTAATAGAAACATGAATTTTATAATTATTTTCTTGTTTACTTACAGAAGCATGTAAATAAGTTATCTTGTTATCCCAATTTATCAATTGCTTATCATAATTAGTTCTATAAGATTTTCCTGTTATAACAAAATTTAATGCTTCAAGTATATTGGTCTTTCCTTGAGCATTATTACCAATGAAAATATTGATATTGCGGTCAAAGTCCAGATTGATATCTAAAAAATTTCTATAATTTATTAGTCTTAATTGATTAAAAAACAAATTTATATCCTATATTTATTGCTAATTTGGAATATCTAATTTTAAAGAGAAATTTTTTATACTTTAAAAAAAGAAAATGAAAACAATAAAAAGTTAATCCATATTAATTAAAAATACTATGCATTTTTTTTGTTTTGTTTATAAATTATTAATCCGTTCTCACTGGCATTAAAACATATAAATAATTTTTATCATTCTCGGGATTTATTATGACAGGATTTAGAGGGTTATTAAATTTTATTTCAGTATTTTTGGTTTTTATTACTTTTAGCACATCTAAAATGTATTTCGAATTAAAGGTAATAATAATATCCTCTCCTTTTTTAAAACAAATAATTGTTTCATATGCCTCCCCAATATTTTGGCTTAAAGCCTTTAAAAGAATTTCACATTTTTCTTCAGAAATACTTTCTTTATTTTTTATTTCCAATTTAACGGTATTTAAGTCTTCTCTTACAAAAAGTGATATTCTTTCCATTTTTTCTAAAAATTCATTAGTATTGATTTTAATTTCTGTTTTGAATGATTTTGGTATTATCTGATGGTAGTTAGGAAATTGACCTTCGATTAAACGTGAATATATTCTTATACTATTTTTTTCACTGTTTGGAAATAATATAAAAATAACTTGTTTTTCTCCAATATGTATTTCAACAAATACTTCTTTTTCGTCGGTTAGCAATTTATATAATTCCGCTAAGGTTTTATAAGGTATAATAACTTCACTTTCATTAGTTAAATTACTATCTGTTTTAGAAATAATAATATTTTTTACAGACAATCTATGACTGTCTGTAGTAACCACTTCGATTTTATTATCCATTATTTTAAATAAAGCACCATTTAAAAAAGATCTATTTTCATCTTTTGAAGCGGAAAACAAAGTTTTTTGAATGGTATCCTTGAGATTTTTTTGAGATAATTTTAATTTAGATTTAATTTCAATTTCGGGAAAATTAGAAAATTCTTCTGCGGAAAATCCCAATACTTTATAAATTGAATTATTTTCTTTAATAGTAGTAATATTATTTTCTTTGCTTTCAATTTCGATATTTCCTTCGGGAAACTTTCTTATTAATTCACTAATAATCCTATTTGGAATAACTACTGCACCACTTTCTATAACTTGGGCAGGAACATAACAATCTATTCCAATTTCTAAGTCAGTAGCAAATAAATGAACTTTATTATCTTTGCTTACTTCGAAAAGAATGCCATTATAAATTGGTAATCCAATTTTATTAGAGATTCCTTTTTGAACTATCTGAATACCATGCATTAAACTTTCTTGAGAACAAATAAATTTCATTTTACTTCTCCTATACATATTTTAATAAAAGATATAATAGTAGTAATAATAAGCATTGTGAATACTGGGGAAACAACAAAAAAAACCATTATTTTTTTGTTGTTCAATTGGGGAAAAGATTCTGAATTAAATATATAAGATATTAACAGTTTCCCCAGTATAATTTTTATTGAAATCAAAAAATATACTTATTAACAATTTATAACTGAAATATTAACAGCTTATACTATGTATTTTTAATTTGTAAGCTTAAATTATCAATACTAGATTTTAAACCTTTATCATTTTTTAATTTATCTTTAATTTTATTAAAGGAATGCATAATAGTGGTATGGTCTTTTCCGCCAAATGCACCACCAATCTCTGGAAAGGAATGATCAGTGAGTTCCCTGGTAAGATAAATAGCTACCTGTCTTGCTAAAACAATATTTTTAGTTCTTTTCTTTGATAGTACATTATTTAATTTAATCCCATAATATTCAGAAGTTATTTTTTGAATAAGAGAAATAGATATTTCTTTTTTTTCAATCGGAATAATATCTTTCAATACTTCTTGTGCTAAATCCATAGTAATTTTATTTTTTGTTAATTTTGAAAAAGCAGTTAATTTAATTAATGCTCCTTCTAACTGGCGAATATTTGCAGGAATTTTTTTTGCAATAAAATCAATAATATCATTAGGAATTTCTAATTGATCCTTTTCAATTTTTTTTCTAAGAATAGCAACACGTGTTTCAAAATCGGGAGCAATAATATCTGTAATTAATCCCCATTCAAATCTAGAAATTAAACGATTTTCTAATGTGGGGATATCTTTTGGTGGTCGATCGCTTGTAATAACTATTTGTTTATTAGAATCATACAAAGTATTAAATGTGTGAAAAAATTCCTCTTGTGTTCTTTCCTTCCCTGCTAAAAATTGTATATCATCAATAAGTAAAACATCAACATGACGGTATTTATCTCTAAAAGCGACGGTTTTATCGTCTCTTATTGAATTAATCAATTCATTAGTAAATTTTTCTGAAGAGATATATAAGACATGAGGCTGATTTAAAGTGTTGTGTTCAATAATATAATTACCGATCGCTTGTAATAGATGAGTTTTTCCTAAGCCTACACCACCATGTAAAAACAAAGGATTATATGCTTTTCCGGGAGATTTAGCAACTGCATGGCTGGCAGCATGGGCAAATTGATTTGAAGGGCCAACAACAAATTCATCAAAAACATATTTTGACAACAGGGTAAACCCGTTATTGTTTTTTATTATTTCTTTCTTTTCTGCCTGTTTTTTGGTTTTTTTAAAAGGTGGATTTGAAAAATTTTTATTTGAGGTAATAAATTTTATTTTTAAGTTTTTACTAATATTAAAGTTTTTATATAAAATATCTTGGATAAAATCAATATAGTGTTTTTCTAACCAATCTTTACAAAAAACTCCGGGAACTGAGATAATAATTTCATCATCATTTAATTTAATAATTCTGGTATGACTAAACCAACTATTATAAGATTGAGGTGGAAGTTTACCTTTTATTATTTCTAATACATTATTCCATAATATTTCAATTTCCCTTAGATCCATGTTAAATACCGCCATATAATAGATTTTTATAATTATTTTATAGGTTTTCTGGTTAAAAGATTATTTATTTTTTCTATTAAAGAACCTTATTTTGTAAAGGTTTTAAATGTTTTCCACAAAGTTAACAAGTGCCTGTGGATAAATAAATGAGTTGCTTTATTATTAATTTTTAGCCATTTTATGTATAGTTTAGGTTTTGATAGTTTATTTATAGATTATATAAAAGGTAAAAATAAAGGGTTTGGTTAAGTTATCAACAGTTTATCAACAGCTGTGGAAAACTGAGCGTATGTCAGCACAATTTTTAATCATAATATCAAAAATATTTTTGTTAAGCAATGCTATTTTACTAATTAATCAATCAAGGACGAGCAGATACTAAAATAATTCCTTTATCCAGCAGTAAGTTTATAGATGTTATTGGATTTTTTTATTTATAGGTTGTTCTTTTAACGATTAGCATATGAGAATGCTTAATAACTAGAACAAATATTGTATTAATAGAAAAAAATGATAAATAAAGCCAAAATCAAAGCGAAATATTTTTATCTGTTGACGTGAAAAAATAAGTAAATGTATTTTAATTCGAAGAAAATTTGACATTTAGACATGATTAAAGATATAATTTTTTTATTAATTTTTTGGAAATTATATTTCGTGACAAGAAAAGGAGAAATTAAAAGAAATGAAGCGTACTTACCAACCAAACACGAGAAAAAAATTGAAAGTTCACGGTTTTCGAAAGAGAATGAGCACAAAAGCAGGACAGGCAATATTAAGAAGAAGACGTGCAAAAGGTCGTAAAGAATTAACTGTATCAGGATAAGTTTTCAGCTAAAGGCTAGGAAATGTTTTGATAAAGAATAAATTATCAAATAATACTGAATTTAGAAGAGTTTTTTATAAAGGAAAAAAGAGAGAAGGTAAACATTTAAGAATATTTATATTAAAAAATCAATACAATTATAATCGACTCGGTGTAGTTATTAAAAAAGAAGTCGGGATCGCAGTTAAAAGAAATAGAATTAAAAGACAATTAAAAGAGGCATTCCACCAAATAGACAAACAATTTATTCAAGGGTATGATATAATCATATTTGTAAAAAAAAATGCCGTTAAATTAAAATATTTGGATTTCTTGAACGAATTAGAAGATTCTTTAAAAATCTATACCTAAATAAATAAAAAGAAGATTACTAATAGAATATATTCTTTGGTAAAAAATTGAGTGAAAAAAATAATTATTTTTATAATAACTTTATATCAGAAGTATATATCTCCCATAAAACCTGCAACCTGCAGGTTTTATCCTACTTGTTCCGAATATGCAATACAAGCTTTAACGGAATTTGGTCTAATTAAAGGGATATGGCTTTCCGTTAAGAGAATATCTCGTTGCCATCCCTTTAATCCAGGCGGTTATGATCCTCTACCAGGCTCCTTACAGATCACTCGCGCGAAAAAGTAATTTTAAAAGAATAAATACGACTAAAACAAAGGAGAAAATTAGAAAAAATATGTGGAGTTCATTGATCAATTTAGCGGCACAATTATTAACGCTGCTCTATGGAATCACTCACAATTATGGTTTTGCCATTATATTGCTAACCATTATAATAAGAGTAGTACTTTATCCTTTAATGCAAAAACAGATGGTTTCCATGAGAGAAATGCAAAAAATACAACCATTAATGAAAGCAATTCAGGATAAATATAAAAACGATAAAGAGAGATTAAATAAAGAATTAATGGCCTTATATAAAGTTCATAAAGTTAATCCCATGAGCGGATGTTTGCCTTTATTAATTCAAATGCCTATCCTGATATTGCTTTTCCAGACTTTAAGAAAATTTGAATATAAAATTCCTAACACCGATCAAATAGCAGGCGGATTTTTATGGATTGCTGACAAGGTTACAGTTTTAATAGATGGGAAATTAACCGAGGTTGCAGGATTAGCTGCTCCTGAGCAATTAATTCATTTGCCCGGTAATGGTATTTTTGGATTACAAGCTCTTGGTATCTTACCCTTTTTAATTGCAGGATCCATGTGGTATCAACAAAAGATGACTACAGCCGGTTCGGGTGCAACCGGCGGTACAGCTGAACAGACTCAAAAAATGATGGCCGTGACAATGCCTTTGTTAATTGGTTTTATGAGCTTTAGCCTACCATCCGGTTTAACAATCTATTGGTTAACTTCTACCCTCTTAGGGATTGGGCAGCAATATTTAATTAATAAGAAAATGCCCACATCCGTAGAACCAGTAAAAGAATTAGTTTCTAAAAAAAAGGAAAATACCGGTCCAAAAATTACTAAAAAAGAAAAAGAAATAAAGGATGATTCTTGGATCCCTGGTTATCATAATAAAGATAATAAAAACATTAACAAATATACAAAAAAAAGCAAGAAATATAAGAAATAAGCTATAATGAATGAGGAAATTGTTTTGGATAAAAAAGCAATACTAAAAACGGAATATAATTTATATGAAGAAGCGAAAGATAATTTAAAAAAAATAATTGATTCTATCTTAGAAGATGGTGAAGTAGAAATCGGCAATCAGGATGAGATAGGCATGATTGCTTTAAATATAGAGACTAAAAATCCGGCGATAATTATTGGTAGACACGGCCATACCCTTGACGCTATTCAACATTTAGTAAATATCTTAAGTAATCGAAAATTTAAAGAAGATGCAAGAAAAAAAATTATTATCGATATAGAAAATTACAGAGGGAAAAGAAAAAATATTTTAACGAAATATGCATTAGAAAAAGCAGATGCTGTAAAGAAATCCAATAAAGAAATTGCACTATGTTCTATGAATGCAGCAGAAAGAAGAATTGTGCATTTAGTTTTACAAGATGATCCACTGGTAAATACCTACAGTGAAGGAGTAGATCCTTACCGAAAAGTTATCATTACACCACAACTAAACGAAAAAGAAATATAAAAACATAAATAACACAAGAAACATAAAGATTAATATTTACCTTTGGGGGGATATTATTCTTTATGTTTCTTGTGTTATGGACATTTTAGGATTCATAGAAAATAAAAAGAATACAATATTTAAAAAACTGCACTAAACTGTGAATCCAATATTTTTAGAAAAATAGTTTAGCTAACTGGTACATTAATAATGTTTTAAACAATAAAAAATAATTAAACACAGATTTCTAATTATAAAACCAAAATATGGAGAGCATACAAAGACAATACTTGTACAAAACTTTTAAAATAATCAAGAAATACATTAATAAGATTTATTCGAGCTTTAACGAATTAGTAACTTAAGAAAAATGGAGATTGTTATGGAATTTTATGAGAATGATACCATTACAGCAATTTCCACCCCTATTGGTGAAGGTGGAATTGGCATTATAAGAATTAGTGGAGTTGATGCATTAGGAATAGCCGAACAAATGTTTAGGAATCGAAACAATAAAAAAGTATCTATAAAAAAGGCAAAAAGTCATACTTTGTATTATGGATATGTTGTTGACCCAAACAATGAAGACATTCTTGATGAAATCATGATGACTTTAATGAAGAAGCCAAATAGTTATACCCGGGAAAACATTGTGGAATATAGCTGTCATGGCGGTATTCTCTCTCTAAAAAAGATTTTAAATACAGTTCTATCTTGTGGCGCAAGAATTGCTGAACCAGGGGAATTTACCAAAAGAGCCTTTTTAAATGGGAGAATCGATTTAAGTCAAGCAGAGGCTGTTATTGATTTAATTCAGGCAAAAAATGAGAAAAGTTTAAGATCATCAATTGTTCGTTTGGAAGGCGGTTTGAAAAAAAAGATTAACGATCTTAGAAAAGATGTTTTAACTATAATTTCCGAAATAGAAGCTCCTATGGATTTTCCAGATCAGGACATAAGAGAGTTAGAATATGGAGAAATAGAAAAAAGAACAGTAAATATATTACATGAAGTAAATAAATTAATTGATACTCTGAATTATGGAAAAGTGTTAAAAGAAGGAGTAAAAACTGTTATTGTAGGCAAAACAAATGTGGGAAAATCAAGCTTATTTAATGCTCTAGTAAAAGACGATCGCTCCATTGTGGCATCTTTACCGGGGACCACTAGAGATGTTATCGAAGAAATGATTAATATCAATGGAATTACGTTTAAAATTATAGATACTGCAGGACTTAAAAATCCGGAAAATGTCGTCGAAAAAATAAGCATCAAAAAAATGAGAGAAATATTGAATCAAGCAGATCTAGTATTGGCTATTTTTGACATAAATACTCCCCTTTCCAAGGAGGATATTGAGGTCATTGAAGAGGTAAACAAGGCAATAGATATTAGGAAAAAAGTAATTATCATTGAGAATAAAATAGATCTAAAAGAAAATATCGAACGTCATAAAGTGTTTGAACGGTTAAGCATTAAAGATAGAAATAGAATATCTTTAAAGCACGGCACCGGGATAGTCGAATTAGAAGAAAAACTGTGTAAAGCTGTTTTGGATGGGATGGTTGTGCCAGAGAATGGTTTACTGATAAATAACTTAAGACAGGTAGAAGCTTTACGGAAAGCCAGAAAGGGTTTAATGAATGTAATAGATGGAATTAATAAAAGCGTTACATCCGATTTTCTAACTATTGACTTTAAAGATGCTTTAGAGTTTCTTGGGGAAATAACCGGAGATTCTATAGAAGATGATATTATCAACAATATATTTTCAAGATTTTGTATTGGAAAATAAAGATAAATGTTCCACGTGGAACATTTATCTTTATAAGAAAATATTTTATAAGTATTAAATGTGGATAACTTGTGGAAAAAATACAAAACTTTTAGTAAAAATAAGGATGGCATTGGTAAAATAGTGAAGGTAGGAAAAATTAAGGAAAAAAATAGGCCACTGAATTTTTACAAAAAAAGCAGAAAAGCCTATAAATAAAAGGTATAAATATATTTAAAGTAAATTTGGCAATGACAAATATGCTTTTATTTTTGTTTAATTTTTCATTTGGTTTAAATAGGAAGAAAAAGATTATTAAAATTAAGATTAGCCATGTGAATAAATTGTGGAAAAGAAATACAAATCTTTAAAATCAATGTATTAACTGGCATTATCGATAGCTGTAAAAATAATTTAAAATTGACAATTATGTATTTTATAATAATTTCATTAATATTCACTTATCAAAATTATTAAGTAGAAAAATACGCCTATTTTTAATATAATATTCAAAGATAAAATAAAATGCTTTTTAATGCAATATTTTCATCGTTTCCGAAAAACCAATAAATTGACAGATTTTAAAATAAATGCTTTAATTTAAGAGAAGTACAATTTTAAACAATGCCATCAATGGCTTATTATTTAAAATTGAAAATAATCCATTTTTAACTTCGCTTTTTTTAAAACTAAAATACCCTGATAATGTTATATTGTATAAAACAATATCAATGTATACAAATGTTATAATTTTTGTATCATTTGATCGATTTACCTATATCATTCGGGGTAGATAAATATACTCCTCACAACATAAAATCAGCAGATATTCCTTTATTTTAAATGGATAGAGAGTTTCAAACGAATTCCAAAAATATTCATAGGATAAATTTGTAAATACCCAGAAACCATTTTTAAATAGAGAGTTAATCTTAATCACTCTTACATTTTTGTTTTTTTCTTATTTTGTAACAATATGATACACAAGGATTAAGCGTTTGATATAATATCCTTATTTATTTATTGCTCAAAACAAACTTTTTCAAGGGGTTACTTGTTCACAGATTAATCCTTTTTACCATCAAAATTTTTTGTTGTTTTAAGTTTCGGGAGTGGCTATAAATTAATATTTTCAAAAAAAGCATATAATATCTTGCAAAATAATACTATAATGGCAATAATGGACTTTATTACAAAAAAGATAAAAGAGTTATTTAAAAAATAGCCCCAAAATATTTTCGTTACAAAAGAAAAAAATAGTTACAAAGACATCTTACGACATTAGCTTTATCGAGATTTTAAATTATTGTATAATTAATAAATATATCTGAAAGTATTGATTACTATCTATCGGAATTTTTGCAGGATTTTAACAATCTTTCTTTAATTCCCTTTATATTTACAAATCATTAACATAGACTACTAATATGCTGTATATAAAGGCTAGGAGAAGATTTTGCAAGATAAAATCAAAAAAATATTGATTGAAGGATCTAAAGTGTTAGGGATTTGTTTTTCACAGATTCAGCTGGAATTATTTTTAAAATACCTTGATATTCTTAGCAGATGGAATAAAAAAATCAATTTAACTTCCATTAGAGCTCCCCGGGAAATCTGTATAAAACATTTCTTGGATTCTTTAACTTCTTTAACTATTATAAATTTTTGCATGCACCAAGAATCGAATAAAAAAAAGGAAACAAGTATTATTGATGTCGGATCCGGTGCTGGTTTTCCGGGGGTTCCTATTAAAATAATGCTCCCTTCAATAAAATTAACTTTATTGGAAGCAAAAAGAAAGAAAACAGTTTTTCTTGCCGAATTAGTAAAAGAACTCGACCTTGCTGGCATTGAAATTGTTAATAATAGAGCAGAAGTGATTGGGAAAAAAGAGAATTTCAGAGAGGTTTTCGATATATCAATTTCAAGGGCGGTTGCCCCTTTGACAGTTTTAAGCGAATACGCTCTTCCATTAGTAAAGAGAAACGGATGGTTTATTGCATTAAAAGGAAAGGAATATAGTGAAGAATTAAAGCGGAGTACATTTGCAATAGAATTGTTGGGTGGAAAATTAACCAAGATAGAAAAAATTCAACTTCCCATATTAAATCAAGAAAGAAATATAGTTTTAATAAATAAAATAAAAAATACTCCCAATAATTATCCTCGGGGAAAAGGTCATCCAAAGAAAAGACCTTTGAATATTTAGATTATATTTGTTAGAATGTAAATATTATTACAAATATTGGATTATCTATTTTTTGCATATCTATAACGGTAATTTGGAAAAGTTCCACGTAGAACATTCTATGCAAAACATATGTTTGTATATAATTTATATTATACATTTCAAAGGGCAATAATTTGGAGAATATATATGGGTAAAGTAATAGCAATTACCAATCAAAAAGGTGGCGTGGGCAAAACAACAACTGCAGTAAATCTGAGTACCGGTATAGCATTGCGTAGAAAAAAAGTCTTGTTAATTGATATTGATCCTCAGGGAAATGCCAGCAGTGGAATGGGATTGGATAAATCAAAGATTAAAAAATGTATCTACGATGTACTCATTAATCAGATTTTAATAAAAGAAGTAACTTTACAGAGCAGTGTAAAAAGAGTAGATATTTTACCTTCCACGATTCAATTAGCAGGAGCAGAAATTGAACTGGTCAACTATATTTCCCGAGAAAATAAATTAAAATTTGCTATTAACATGGTAAAAAAAGATTATGATTATATTGTTATCGATTGTCCCCCCTCCCTTGGACTTTTAACATTAAATTCCTTAACTGCTGCTGATTCAGTCATTATTCCTATACAATGTGAGTATTATGCCCTGGAGGGCATTGGTCAATTATTAAATACCATAAATCTTGTTAGAGAAAATTTGAATGCAACTTTGGAAATAGAAGGTATTTTGCTTACCATGTATGACAATCGGACAAACTTGTCCCGTGATGTGATAAAAGAAGTAAAAAAATATTTTACCGGAGAAATATTTAAAACAATTATTCCCCGAAATGTGCGGGTTAGCGAAGCTCCAAGTTACGGAAAGCCTGTTGTTCTATATGATAAAAAATCAAAAGGGGCGATAGCGTATAAAAAATTAGCCCAAGAGGTGATATCAAATGGTTAAAAGAGGATTGGGAAAAGGATTAGAAGCCCTTATCCCGAAAACTGAATTAAAAGACAGAGATTTTATCAATGAAATAGAAGTCAAGAAGATTTTTCCAAATCTGTTCCAGCCGCGTAAAGAATTTAATGCTGAGAAACTCAACGATTTGAAAGAATCGATTAAAAAACATGGTATCATCCAGCCAATTGTCGTAAGGAAAGTAGCTAACGGATATGAACTGGTTGCAGGAGAACGAAGATTGCGGGCAGCTAAAGAGCTCGAAATTAAAAAAATACCGGTCGTCATAAAAAATTTTAATAACGAAAAAAGTTTAGAAATATCATTGGTCGAAAATATCCAAAGGGAAGATCTTAATCTTATCGATCAAGCGAATGGCTTTAAAAGATTAATGGATGAATTCAGCCTTACACAACAGGAACTTGCAGAAGTAACCGCAAAAAGCAGAACTTTGATAAGCAATACTGTTAGATTGCTTAAATTAAATGAGAAAATCCAAAAAGATATTTCGGAGGGTCGAGTCTCTTTTGGCCATGCCAAATTATTATTGGGGATGGAAGACGAGGAATTGCAGGGCTTGGTTTGCGATAAAATAATTAACCATAATTTGTCTGTAAGAGAAACGGAACATTTGATTAAAACCATTAGGAATAAACCCAAGAAAAAATTCAAGGTGAAAAATATTACGATAGAAAATTTTCCTGAAGCCGAGGAGCAACTAAGAAATATCCTAGGCACAAAAATAAAAATTACTTATAATGGGAAAAAGGGTCAAATCGCCATAGATTTTTATAGCAAAGAAGACCTAAGAAGAATTACTGAACTATTATTTAATAAAATACAGGAATAACCTGCATCTTTCAGCTATGATTCAAAATTTACCTAATTAGAAAGGAAATCAAAATATGAACAAAGAAAGATTAAATAAAACCATTTTTATTTTATTTATTGGATTGATCATTTTATTTTCCTTAATAGCCTTTTCAATTTCACTAAAACCAATCACTTTGGGAGCGCTATCAGAAACTATTGATGAATTTTATTACTCTTTTTACAGTAGTATATACAACCAAATTATATTAGCAATCATTGCTTTTTTATTATTTTCCCTGGCGATTTACCTGGTTCAAAAAATGAATAAATTGAATACTTTGATTTTGTCTGTTACCCAGAAAACTTCTTTTGGGGAAGTAAAAATTTCCCTCAACTCAATAAACCATTTAATCTCTAAAGTGCTTATAAAAAAAGATGAAATAAAAGATTCAAGGTCAATCATAAATATCCCAAAAACAGGAGGCATTAATATTGATTTACACCTTGTGTTAAAACAGGATATAAACATTCCAGGAGTATCAGAGGAAATTCAAAAAGAATTAAAAGATTACTTATTGCGAATGAGCGGGATTGAAGTGAAGGAAATCAGAATACATATAGACAAGGTATTTTATGAGAATTCTGAAGTGCCAATCAACAAAAAAACATAAAAAATCTATTCGAATCCAAAAAGGCGGTGAAAAACTGTGCCGGAAAATAAACCGATAGAAAAAAAAATAAAAGAATCAGGGAAAATAACTGTTTCCAAAGAAGTAATTGCGACTATTGCTGCTTTGGAAACCATGAAAAACAAGGGTGTTGTTGGGCTAGCGAGCGGATATAAAGGAAAATCTGTTAATGTATTACCCAAAAGCGATTTTACTAAAGGCGTAGAGGTATGGATGAATTCCGGAGAGGCAACTGTTTCCATTTCACTGATAACCCATTATGAGACGGGGATTTTCAAAGTGGCCACTGAAGTACAAAAAAAAGTGAAAGATTCTATCCAATCTATGACCGGTCTCAAAGTACTTAAAGTGAACATAAATGTTTTGGGCGTAAAATTTAAGGAAAAGGAAAAACCTCCAGAAGTCAAAAAGGAGAAACCTACGAAATAGAATGGTGGAAGTAATTTGATAGAAAGCTTAAAATTAATATTCGTTATCACAGTCATTATTCTATTAATTAAGAGAAAATGGAAATTAGGCTATATCCTGCTTTTAGCATCCATGTTGTTGGGAGCTTTATTTGAGTTAAATCCATTAGAAATAGGTAAAAATTTTATATTTGGCTTAACTCATTATACCACTTTAAAATTAGTGGGAATTGTTGTGGGAGTCTATATTTTAAGTGGTATATTAAGAAGGACAGAGCATTTAGAGAATTTAGTTGATTCTCTTCAACAATTAATTAAGGATTACCGATTAATTCTGGCATTTATACCTGCTCTATTAGGCATGATCCCGATGCCTGCCGGTGCCATGTTTTCTGCTCCTATGGTGAAGGCGGTAGGGGATAGAGCTGATTTAACTCCCGAAGAAATCACGTTCGTTAATTATTGGTTTCGTCATGTTTGGGAATTAGCTTGGCCATTATTTCCTGGAATGATATTACTCGTTAGTTTGTTAAAAGTAGAAATTGAACAAGTAATGATAATTCTCTTCCCTTTTTCTATTATTGCGATAATAATAGGTTTTATTTGGATGTTTACAAATTTAAAAAGGAAAAACTATGCAATAAATAAAAACAATGTTTATCATAATCTCAAGAAATTCCTTTTAAGCGTTTGGCCAATTTTAACAGTCATCATTTTAGTTACAGTGGTAAAAATTGATTTATTATTTTCTTTAGCAATAGTTATTCTGTCTTTGTTTTTAATTAATTTTAATAAATTAAATTTTTCCGTAATTAAGAAAATTATACAAAATGATATAGATTTGACCGTTATAATATTGGTTGCAAGCATTATGATATTTCAGAGAATGCTCCAGATTTCGGGCGCGATAGAAATTATTCCGGAAATATTTACTAAATTGGGTGTCCACCCTTTTTTTGCTTTATTTTTTATTCCCTTTTTTATTTCAATTATTACCGGAACAAGTCTTTCTTCAATAGGCATAGGGCTTCCCATTTTACTTCCAATTATTATTCAGAATGAAGCAAATCTATATTTTGCTATGATTGCCTATGTTGGAGCTTATACGGGAATGATGCTTTCGCCGGTACACCTTTGTCTGGTGGTTACCAGGAATTATTTTAAAGCAGATTTAATAAAAATCTATAAGATGTTAATTTTGCCACTATCTTCTATTGTATTAAGTGCATCGATGGTTATGCTAATAAAAGGCTGAAGAAAAAATTACAAATACGGGGAGTTAAAAAGATGCAAAAATCAATCAAAGAAATTGCAATTGAAAATAAAATATCTAAAATGTTGACCGGGAAAGCAGCTTTTGCTGCATCTATTGTTTTTGATGATGAGGAAATACAAGCCCTGCAGGATTACGCAAATATCGTTTCTATAAAAAGATTGGGTTATAATGATCATGGACCTGTTCACATGAGAACTGCAGCCTTGAACGCCATTATTATGTTTGATTTACTTCATCAATCCGGTGTCAAATTTAATTTAGAGAAAGAAAGAATCGGCAGCGCAGAAGAAAGCAAAATAGCCGTGTTGTTGTCCTCTTTATTGCATGATGTTGGCATGTCTGTAAGCCGGGATAAACATGAAATCATTGGGGTGACAATTGCTACTCCTATCATAAACAGAATTCTCTCTGAAGTGTATCCCAATGATATAAAAAGAATCACTATCATTCGATCGTTAATTATTGAAGGTATTGCGGGACATATGGCGAATCAGAGCATCCATTCATTGGAAGCCGGACTGGTCCTGATTGGGGATGGCTGCGACATGGCTAAAGGAAGAGCAAGAATTCCTTTTCTTTTGACCCGTTCGCCCCATGTGGGAGACATTCATAAATATTCTGCTAATTCAATTCAAAAAGTCGAAATTGTGAAAGGAGAAGAAAAACCGATTAGAATAGTTATTGAGATGAATGAATCGGTAGGTTTTTTCCAAATAGAAGAAGTACTATTTCCCAAAATTGTTTCTAATCCTATAAAACCATACCTTGAACTTTATGGAACTATAAACGGAGAAAATTTAAAAAGATACCTGTGATAAACCCATTCCAAACAATGATAAAAATAGGAAGAATTTAAAATAAATCAAAGTTGGCCGAGACAAGAAGCAAAATCTTGTAAATAGTCGATTAGGCAAGGGATGAGTAGCTTTTCATTGAAATATAATGACCTCTAAAATAAAGAATAAACATAATCATTTAAAAAATTGTAAAAACCCAGTCAAGCGCTAAAATTATTTTTAAGAACATTAAAATAAAAAATTATATATTTGAATGAATCAAAAGCGAATAATACTATGAAAAAAATAATGAATCTAAGTAATATTAATACACAATAAGTAAAAAAAGAACAATTCTATTTTAGATAAGCGAGAATACTATGAAAAAAAATATTTTTTACAAAAGCACCCGGGGGAATAGAGAGAAGAAATTATCAGCTGAAGCGATTATTTATGGAATTTCGGAGGACGGAGGTCTCTTTATCCCGACAGAAACACCCCAAATAAATATTGATTTCGATCAATTAAAAAAACTTGATTATAATGAATTAGCTTACCAAATTATGAGAAAATATTTTACAGATTTTACGGAAAACGAGTTAAGGCATTGCATTAAACTGGCTTATAATGAAAAATTTGATACCAGCATCATTGCTCCTTTAGAAAAAAAGGCGGGGGTGTATTTTCTGGAACTTTTTCATGGCCCTACTTTAGCCTTCAAAGATATGGCCTTGTCTATTCTTCCTCATTTATTGCAAACCGCCTTAAACAAGTTAAATTTGAATAAGGAAGTTATTATTTTAACTGCAACTTCCGGTGATACGGGAAAAGCGGCACTTGAAGGGTTTTCCAATGTTCCGGGCACGAAAATCATTGTATTTTTCCCACAGGAAGGAGTGAGCATCATTCAAAAAAAACAGATGTTGACTCAAGAAGGTGAAAATACTCATGTCATTGGTATTCTGGGAAACTTTGACGATGCACAAAGAGGTGTAAAAGAGATTTTCAATGACCCGGTATTCCATGAAGAAATTCAGAAAAATAACATGATTTTATCTTCCGCAAATTCTATTAACATAGGACGTCTAATTCCTCAAATTGTGTATTATTTCTATGCCTATTTAAAAATGTTAAAAGATGAGGAAATTGTTAGAGGTGAAAAAATAAACTTTGTTGTTCCTACCGGCAATTTTGGCAATATTTTAGCAGCCTATTATGCAAGAAAGATGGGACTACCTGTTAATAAGCTAATCTGTGCTTCCAACGAAAATAGAGTACTGACCGATTTTTTTAAAACTGGAAAATACGATAGACGAAGGGAATTAATCATGACGATTTCTCCTTCAATGGATATTTTGATATCAAGCAATCTGGAAAGATTGTTATCAATAGCAAGTAATAATAATGCTGAACGAATCAAGAAAATAATTAATGATTTAAAAGAGAAGGGATTTTACCAGGTTAGCACGGATACCCGGAATGAATTTAGCGTTTTTTATAGTGGATGCGCCTTACAGGAAGAAGCGATTCAGAGCATTAGAGAGGTATTTAAAAGATCGAATTATTTAATCGATCCACATACAGCAGTTGGATATACGGTTTATCAAAAATATTTATCAGAAACCCAAGATAAAACAAAATCGGTCATTATTGCTACGGCGAGTCCTTTTAAATTTACAAAAAGCGTTATGGTAGCAATTAATAAAAAATATGAAATTTTTAACGATTTTGAATTAATAGACATAATGGCAGATTTATCTCAAACCTCCATACCAAAAGGAATAAAAGATATTAAGAAAAAGCCCATTTTACATAAAACTGTTTGCAATAAAGAAAAAATGAAAGAAAAATTAGAAGAAATACTATTTTAATGAAAGGAAAACATATGAAGATATCTTTTTTAGGAGCTGCTAAATTAGTGACAGGTTCAAATTATTTAGTCGAAACTGAAAATTGTAAATTTTTAATTGAATGCGGTTTGTTTCAAGGAAGTAAAACTATTGGCAGATTAAATTACCAGCCATTTAAATTTAATCCCAAAGAAATCGACTTCATGCTTCTCTCTCATGCACACATAGATCATAGCGGAAGGATTCCCAAATTGGTCAAAGAAGGATTTAAGGGAAAAATCTATTGTACAAAAGCTACAGCCGATCTTTGTTCCATCATGCTGCCTGATAGTGGCTATATACAGGAAATGGAAACCGTTTGGGATAACCGTAAAAGAAAAAGATCCGGAAGAAAATTGAGAGAACCGCTCTATACTGCCGAGGAAGCGAAGAAAAGTTTAAAATATTTCAAACCATTGTTATATGATCAAACTATTAAAATCAATGAAGAGATAACCGTTAGATTTGTTGATGCAGGACATATCCTGGGGTCCGCTATTATTGAATTATGGATCAAGGAAGGCTGGAAAGAAATTAAATTGGTTTTTTCAGGAGATTTAGGAAGAAGAAACAGGCCTATTTTAAGAGATCTATCCCGTGTTCAAAAAGCAGATTATATTATTATGGAATCTACCTACGGAAACAAGAAACACCATCCTTCGGAAGATGATGCCAGGGAATTAATTACGATTATCAACGATACTGTAAAAAAGGGTGGAAATATAGTTATTCCTTCATTTGCAGTGGAAAGAGCTCAGGATATAATTTATGAATTAAATAAATATTATGATAAGTTTATAGTGAGTGAAAATAAGGATTTTTTGAATGTTCCGGTATATATCGATAGTCCTTTGACAGTTTCGGCAACCGAAATTTTCGAAAGAAACCCGGATTGCTTTGATAAAAAAACTTTAAAACTTATAAAAGCAGGAGATAATCCCTTAGATTTTCGAAATCTAATATTTACACGGAATGTTGAAGAATCAAAGCAAATCAACGAAACTCCGGGGAGCAAAGTGATTATTTCAGCCAGCGGAATGTGTAGTGCAGGAAGAATAAAACACCATTTGAAGCACAATCTATGGAGAAATGAATCGAGCATTGTTTTTGTCGGTTACCAAGCGGAGGGTACCTTAGGAAGAAGAATAAAAGAGGGAGAAAAATCAGTAAAAATATTCGGAGAAGAAATTCAGGTAAATGCTAAGATCTATTCTCTTGACGGTTTTTCGGGACATGCTGACAAAGAAGGCATTAAATGGTGGTTAGATGGATTTAAAAATACACCTAAAAAGATTTTTATCGTTCACGGAGAAGAAGAAGCTACCCGGGAAATATCGAAAAAAATTAAAACAGAGATGAATATTCCGACTTATATTCCTGAATTGGGAGAATCTTTAATCATCGAAGGCGAGAAAGTGATTCCAAAAGAAAAAATCACTTTGGAAGAGCGAAATAAACACTATATTGAGATTGAGGATAGTTTAGAGAAATTAAAATCAACGCTTTATCCAGCATTGCAAAGATTGGAACAGAGAAGCGAAAGTGGCAGAGAAAACGGGGAATTGGTTGAAATTAAGAACAAATTGATTCGCTTACAAAAAGAATCTGCCGAGTTAAACATGCTATTAATTCGTAAATTAAAGGAAGAAAATCATAACTAAAGAGAATTAGTCAAACACGAAATATTAAAAATAAACCCGAAGGTATGCCTTCGGGTTTATTTTTAATAAAGTCAAGGGAGTGTATTTAGTATTATCATTTACTCTAGTTTTATTTCTATTTCTTTAGGTTTACTTTCTTTTGCCTTAGGGAGAACAATTTCCAGTACGCCATTTTTAAAGGAAGATTTAATTTTTTCTCTATCAATATCTACTGGCAATGAAATGGTTCTGGAATAACTTCCATGTACCCTTTCGCAGCAGTAGTAATTTTCTTTTTTGGTTTCTTGTTCTTTTTTCCTTTCTCCTCGAATCGTCAGGGTATTATCACTAAAGGTAACCTTAATATCTTCCTTGTTGACTCCCGGAAGCTCAGCTTTTGCAATTATTTTGTCTTTTTCATCAATGATGTCGACCAGCGGAGACCAATCTCCCCCCTCCAGCCATCTTCTTTTTAAAGTTCGATTTTGAGGCATATACCCAAAATCGAAAAAATCATCAAACATATCTCTTAAGTTTCTTACTTCTCTTGGTTCCCATGGTATTAAAGCCATGACAATCACCTCCATACATCTTTTATTTCGCTACTCCCTTGACTATGCTTGGCTTATGCTAAAGAATAGCATCAAGTTTTGTTTGAATAATTGGTTTCGGGGCAACTCCCACCAAACGGTCTACTTCCTGACCATCCTTAAAAAACAGTAGAGTGGGTATTCCCTGGATGCCATATCGGGCTGCTATATCCTGATTTTCATCTGTATTTAATTTGCAGACTTTTAGTTTGTCCTGGTTATCGCTTGCTAATTGCTCAACTATGGGAGTGATCATTCGGCAAGGCATACACCAAGGTGCCCAAAGATCTACCAGAACGGGCAGTGAAGATTCTAAAACCTCCTCCTTAAAATTATTACTATTCACTTCTTTTGGATGGATATTTTCCATTGTTTCTACTCCTTTTTTAATTAAAAATATCGGAAATCAAATCGAGTGCATTTCTAATTTGATTTATTTCTTCTACTGAAAATCTTTCTCTTATTTTTTCTTCATAGCGTTTTTTTTCTTGTTGAATTTGCCTCCTTATTTTTAATCCATCCGAAGATAGATATATTACAAATGATCTCCTATCCAGCGGATTAGTTGATCGGATAAAATAACCTTTCCTAACCAGACTATCAATTACGCGGCTGCCTCGAGAAGGAGAAAGACCCATCTTGCGCGAAAGCCTATTGCAAGTAATCCTTTCATCTATTTCTATTTCCACAATCCCTTTATACTCCGCCAAAGAAATTTGGCAAATGCTTCGGATTTGTTTTTCGTCTTTCATACAGCCTTGTTTTAATGCCGATATCAAATCTAATAGACTTTCTTCCATTTCATCACCTATTTGTTGCTAATAGCAACTATTGCTA
>CBFCZX010000012.1:0-21578 GCA_965602765.1 uncultured Atribacterota bacterium
TAGATTCTCTTATTATGAGAATCGTTGATGTTATGTTTGCATTTCCTGCCTTACTTTTAGCTATTGTGATTGTAGCAGTTATAGGAACAGGATTGGATAAAGCGATGGTTGCCATAGGGATAGTGTATACTCCTCAGATGGCTAGAATCATAAGAAGTTCAGTGTTGTATATTAAAGAAATGGAATATATCGAAGTACAGAAGGCTATCGGTTCAAGCGATTGGAGAATTATATTTCGTCATGTTATTCCCAATAGTATTGCTCCGGTTATAGTATATGGCACTTTAATGTTGGCGACTGCAATTTTAGATGCCGCGGCTCTGGGCTTTTTGGGTTTAGGAGCACAACCACCCACACCGGAATGGGGAGCCATGCTTTCTAAAAGTTATTCTTATATTATGAGTGGTGCATGGTGGGCTGCGACTTTCCCGGGAATTGCTATATTATTTTCAGTGCTTGGATTAAATTTATTGGGAGATGGATTAAGGGATATATTAGATCCTCGCCTTAAAACCTGATAAAGAGTGTGTGATATAGGGGAAAATTCCTTGACCTATTTGTTTTGATATATTTGAAAGTATATTAAAGAGATTTGTCCTCCGTCAGATGATAGGGTAATAAAATATGAAAGAACTATTAGTTGTTAAAAATTTAAAAACCCATTTTTTTACCCATGAGGGTATTGTAAAAGCAGTAGATGGGATTAGTTTCAGCCTTAACAAAGGAGAAACTCTTGGTTTGGTGGGAGAATCAGGCTGCGGTAAAAGTGTGAGTTCGTTGTCAATTATGCGATTAATACCTGATCCGCCGGGAAAAATTGTAGATGGAGAAATTTGGTTCGAAGGAAAAAATCTCTTAAAACTGAATTTAAAAAAAATGAGGGATATCAGGGGCAAAAAAATTTCTATGATTTTTCAAGAGCCCATGACTTCGCTAGACCCGGTTTTCACCATTGGTTCGGAGATAATGGAAACTATTCAATTACATCAAGGATTGAAAAAAGAACAGGCAAGAAAAAGAGCAATAAATATATTGAAAATTGTAGGATTCCCTGATCCTGAAGTAAGAATCAATAACTATCCACATCAACTTTCCGGAGGGATGAGACAGAGAGCGATGATAGCCATGGCACTTTCATGTAATCCTACACTTCTTATTGCCGATGAACCAACAACTGCCTTAGATGTTACCATTCAAGCTCAAATCTTAAAATTAATTAATGATTTGAAAAAAGAATTTGGAACATCTGTTCTATTAATAACACATGATTTAGGTGTCATTGCCGAAATGTGTGAGTATGTTGCGGTGATGTATGCCGGTCATATTGTTGAATATACCGATGTAAATACGCTTTTCTCTAATCCACTTCATCCTTACACATTAGGATTAAATAAATCTATTCCAAGAATGGATACCGAGGTAGAACGTTTAGATACGATAAAAGGATTGGTTCCGAATCTGCTTAATTTACCGCCAGGCTGTCCTTTTTATCCTCGGTGTGATTATAGACTAAAAAAATGTTTGCAGGAAATGCCCGAACTAGTAGAAGTAGAAAATCGTCACCTTGTAAAATGCCATTTAGTTGAAGGGAAAAAATAAATTGGAAAAATTAATTGAAGTTAAAAATCTCAAAAAATGGTTTTCGGTCTCTATCCATGCACAGAAAAAATCAGTAAAAGCGGTAGATGATGTTAGTTTTTACATTAAAAACAAAGAGATATTAAGCCTGGTTGGAGAATCAGGATGTGGTAAAACAACCTGCGGGAAAACTATTCTACGAATATTTAATCCAACTGATGGCCATATTTATTTCAAGGGAAAAGATATCACTCGATTGGGAAAAAAAGAGATGCTACAATTTAGAAAAAAAATGATGATTATTTATCAGGATCCTTTTGGTTCTCTGGACCCCAGAATGACCATCGGAACAACCATTGCAGAGCCCATGGAAGTGCATAAAATATTTTTAAAAAAAGAGAGAGAAGGAAAAGTTATAGAAATTATGAAAAAAGTTGGTCTTCTTCCGGATCAAATAAATCGTTATCCTCATGAGTTTAGCGGAGGACAACGGCAAAGAATAGGGATTGCGCGAGCCCTTGCTACAAATCCGGAATTCATTGTAGCTGATGAACCGGTATCAGCCCTTGATGTCTCGATTCAAGCTCAGATTATAAACCTTCTAAAAGACCTGCAGGAAGAATTTGGCCTTACTCTCTTATTTGTAGCCCATGATTTGAGTGTTGTTAAACACATTAGCGATAGAGTGGCAGTTATGTATCTCGGAAAAATTGTAGAGACTGCTTCCAAGAAAGAATTATTTAATAACCCATTGCACCCTTATACCCAAGCATTATTATCTGCTATACCGGTACCTGATCCCAAACAACGAAATAAAGGACAGATACTTACTGGTGATGTTCCCAGCCCCATGAACCCTCCTTCGGGTTGTCGTTTTAATACAAGATGTCCATATGTTAAAAACATTTGCAAAGAAGAGGAACCTAAATTAGCCAGCATAAATAAAAACCATTTTGTTGCTTGTCATCTAATTTCTTAAAACGATATTATTTCTTTAAAACTTATCAATGATCAAGTAAAATTATTAAATTTTAAAGAATAACCTACCAGTATATGATAAAAATAAGTGTCTTATTCATTTAAATCTTAACATTACTAAATTCCCATATATTTATACAACCCCTGTGTATTTTGACTTATCAAGCCAAAAATGATAAAATAAAAAAAATAAATTGATATAAAAAATAAAAAACATAAAAACTTTTTGGTTTTTCTATTGATTATAAGCGGGGTTTAAATAATGAATATTGCTAACGCTGAAAAGAATTTTAAAATTGGAGACAAAGTATCTCATCCTGCGTTTGGAGTGGGAGATATAAAAAAAATAGAAGAAAAAAAAGTATTAGGACACAAAGAAAAATACTATATACTCAACTTGATAGTTAACGAAATGACATTAATGATTCCAATGAGTAGAGCAGAAGAAATTGGATTGAGATATGTCGTCCATCCTGATATAGTACCTGAAATTGTAAAAACATTAAGCACGAAAATGGATGAAGGCATGGGCGATAATTACAAACAAAGAATAAAAGCTCAAGCAGAATTAGTTGATAGTGGTGATATTTTAAAAGTTGCTCAGGCAGTTAAAAATTATGTTCACAGAAGCAGCATAGAAAAGTTATCATCAACAGAAAGAGGATTATATGAAAGAGCAAAAAAAATGTTAGTTGCCGAAATCGGTGTAGCTTGTAATATAGAAAAAAATAAGGCGAAATACTTAATAAAAGAAGCAATCAATAAGGGAAACAAGAAAAAACAATAAATCCTGGTTTTAATAATTAATTTATCATCTGTAATAAGTCTATGAGCCATCATAGGCTTTTTTAAATTCAAAAATCAATAGTTGTAAAAAGAGGAAATAATGATATGACAAAAATAATTGACGGGAGGCAAATAGCCAAAGAAGGTAAAATACAATTAAAGAAGGATGTTGATAAATTTTATCAAAAGTATCAATTGTATCCAAAGTTATCCGTAATCATGGTTGGAGAAGATCCTGCTTCGATGTTCTATGTAAAAATGATGGCCAGAACCTGTGAGAGAGTGTCTATTGAATTTGATAAACATAGATTATCTCCTGAAATAAGAGAACAAGCATTGTTGGAATTGATCAATAATCTAAATTTAGATAGAAGGGTAAGTGGAATTATTGTGCAATTACCTTTGCCAAAACATATCAATCAGGAAAAGATTCAAAGATCAGTTCATCCGCTGAAGGATGTTGATTGCTTTAATCCTATTAATATGGGAAAACTCGCTCTAGCAAATCCCGAATTTTTTCCATGTACTCCCTCTGCAGTGTATGAGATAATGAAAAAGGAAGGTATTATATGTGAAGGCAAGCATACGGTCATTGTTGGCAGAAGCAATATTGTTGGCAAACCATTGGCATTAATTTTGTTACAAAAGGAAAAACATGCTAATGCTACTATCACAATTTGTCATTCACGTACCAGGAATTTAGCAGAATTTACCCGACAGGCTGATATTCTTGTTGCGGCGGTTGGAAGAGCAGAGATGATTCGCGGGGGCATGGTAAAAGAAGGAGCCATTATTATTGATGTAGGAACAAATGAGGTAGAAGGAAAATTAACCGGAGATGTTGCTTATGATGAAGTTATAGAAAAAGTATCTGCCATAACTCCGGTACCAGGTGGAGTGGGACCTGTGACAAATGTTATGCTTATGAAAAATACTTTATTGGCAGCCGAGAAATTAGTCGTTAGTGAATAGTGAATAGTTGTTAGCAGAGAAGCACAAAGAAGGAATTCAGGAAAACGAATAGGAATAAGTTGAAAGTTGCAAATTGTAGGGGATTGACCCTGTGTTTGTCGATAATAGATTCGTATAGATTTAAGCATGGGAGGTAGAGTTTAAGTATCTTACTTAAACTGCTTTTTCATTCTTTTTATTTTTTCAATATTTATCATTAATGAAGTGATATCTGCAGGAGTAATCCCGGGAATTCTTTTTGCTTGACCCAGGGAGAGTGGTTGAATTTCAGAAAATCTTTCTCTTCCTTCATGAGAAATACCGTGAATTTTAAAATAATCAATCGGATATGGGATTTTATAGTTTTCTAACTTTTTAAACTTATTTACCTGAATTTGTTGACGCTTAATGTATCCAGCGTATTTTATTTGAATTTCTACTTGTTGTTTTACTTCTGAAGAGAGTTTTGGACGATCTGGATCGATAGATTTAGTGTTGCAGTATGAAAACTCAGGTCTTGTAAGCAGAGTTGCTAAATCAATCGATTGGAATAATGGAGAAGCATTCACACTTCGGAATAATTCATTTACCTTTTCAGAAGGCTTTATCATTACACCTTTTATTCTTTCTTTTTCTTTTTCAATATCTTTCTTTTTCTTTAGGAATTTACAATATCTTTCATTGGAAATCAAACCGATTTTGTAACCATAAGGAGTTAGTCTTAAATCAGCATTATCCTGTCTTAGAAGTAGCCTGTATTCAGCTAATCCGGTTCTTAAGCGATAAGGTTCTGTTACACTTTTAGTCACTAAATCATCTATTTCCACAGCGATGTATGCTTCCGAACGATCCAAAATTAACGGTTTTTTGTTTGATAGTAGATGGACAGCATTTATACCAGCCAACAATCCTTGTTCGGCAGCTTCCTCGTATCCGGAAGTCCCATTGATTTGTCCGGCTAAAAATAGACCTTCAATCATTTTTGTCTCCAGGGAATATTTTAATTGATTTGGGTAGATAATATCATATTCAATCGCATAACCGTATCTTGTAATTTTACATTTTTCTAAACCTTTTATCGAGTGAAGTGCTTCCAATTGCGCATTTGCTGGAAGACTTGTAAAAAAACCTTGCAGGTATATTTCCTCAGTGTGGTAACCTTCGGGTTCTAAAAAAACTTGATGAGATGTTTTTTCCGGAAATTTAATGATTTTATCTTCAATAGAAGGACAATATCTGATAGCGGCACTTTGGATAGTGCCATTAGATAACGGAATTCGATGTATATTATTGTGAATGATTTGATGAGTCATTAGATTGGTTCTGGTCATATGAACGGAAAAATCCTTGTAGGTATTTCCTTTCGATTCAAAAGAAAAAGCAAATGGTGTTTCAGCACTTTTCTGTTTTTCAGTAACGGAATAATCAATGGTCTTTCCATTAACTCTCGGAGGGGTTGAAGTATTTAATCTTCCCGTTTTAAACCCAATTTTTTGAAGATATTTTCCTAGGCTAATAGAAGCTAGTTCTCCTGCTCTACCTGCAGAGTAGACTATTTCTCCAATATAGATTAATCCATTTAAAAATGTTCCCATGGCAAGGATAACTGTTGGCGAATGAAAGTAAAAATTACTCTTTACCTTTACTCCCTTTATTTTATCATTAGAAATTAGAAGTTCTGTTACCATTTCTTGGATTAAATCTAAATTTTCTTGAGACTGAAGTGTGCGTATCATCTCTTGCGAGTAAGCTTTTTTATCTATTTGCGCTCGAAGGGCCCACATTGCTGGACCTTTACTGGTGTTTAGCATTCTGAGGTGAATTGTATTTTTATCGGCATTTTTTGCCATTTCTCCTCCTAATGCATCAATTTCGCGGGCAACATGTCCTTTTCCCGGTCCACCAATTGCGGGATTGCATGGCATTAATGCAATATTATCAATGTTGGAAGTGATGAGCAGGGTTTTAGCCCCCAACCGGGATGCAGCTAAAGCAGCTTCACAGCCGGCATGTCCTCCCCCTACAACGATTACATCATATTGATATGGATTCACCATAGTTGTTTCCTCTTTGTTGAAATAATTCGTTTTTATTTTAGCACATTCTAAAATTTTTTAAAGTCATTGGTAATTAAAATAAAATTGAATCTTTTATAAAACAAAGCAATTGGGTGTTAAAATTATTTTAGCATTTACATATAATGATTAAAATATCAATTTATTGTGTGCGAATTAGCTAAAACAATATAATAGTCAAATGTACCTTAGATACAAATTATTAAAAAAGAAGAGTTGTTTTTCAAAAATCCTTAAATTAATTGAAGAATTACTCATTAAAGATAAATTCCGTTATATAAAATAGTAAATATTCTATTAAAAATTCACGATGTATGCTGATTTACTTTTTTAAAATGATTTGGAACTATGATTCATATCAAAATCTTTTAGCATTGATCTTAATCATATTTTTCTATTTGCTAATGAAAATCTATCTATTTGGATATGCCTATAGGGCATATTGTATTCTCACGAAGTTCTGTTTATTTTATTCTTTCGAATATTGATTTATTATCTTCTATGCATCATAAATAAAAGAATGAGATACGAGTGAGAAGTGTTATAAAAATTTAAGGTGAAATTGAAATGCATCATTTCAAGTTGCCGATGAAATAAGAAAAATTATTAAAAAGCTGTATTGCCTGAAAAATATTATTATGCTATACTTTGAAATGGAGAGATGACCGAGTGGCCGAAGGTGGTTGCCTGCTAAGCAATTGAGCGGGTTGAGACCTGCTCCGAGGGTTCGAATCCCTCTCTCTCCGCCATTTTTATTTTAAAATAAACGATTATTTGCTTTTCTTCATTAACCTTTCTTGTTGTTGAAAAATGACTCCGTTTCAGACTCAGGCATTATCCTTTCTACGGATTGCAAGTTAGCAATTTGGATAAATAAATTGGTCAGACTTTGATAAAGTGAAGTGATGCACTTATCCCTATTCAAATGAAAATCTTCAAAACCCTAAGTTTTTCTGCTCCAACGGTCTTTTAAAAGTAGTTAATATTTTAAGATGTAGGATGAAAAAATATATTCATAAATAGAAATATTTTGAAAAAAATTAGAAAAAAATTCTTGAAGGTTTTACATAGCTTTGGGGGATTGTTATAATAAACAAAAATTTGATTTTAAATCCATCTCTAATTTAATAAAAGGAGGGAAAATAAAAATGAGCATTCACATCGAAGCAAAAGAAGGAGAAATTGCTGAAACTATTTTACTTCCTGGCGATCCTTTGAGGGCAAAATATATTGCAGAGAATTTTTTAACTGACATTCTCTGTTACAATAAAGTTCGAGGCATGTATGGATATACAGGTCTTTATAACAAAAGAAGAGTATCTGTTCAGGGAACAGGTATGGGAATACCATCAATATCTATCTATGTTAATGAGCTTATCTCCGGCTATAAAGTAAAGAATTTGATTAGAATTGGCAGTTGTGGCTCCATGCAAAAAAATATAAAAATAAGAGATGTAATTCTAGCCATGAGTGCAAGTACTGATTCCAACATCAATAAAATTCGCTTTCACGGATTAGATTATGCGCCAACCGCTGATTTTGAATTATTGAAGAAGGCATATGATATTGCTATTGAAAAAAATATTGAACTAAAAATCGGAAGTGTGTTTACAACCGATACTTTTTATCATGATAATCCAGATGCATGGAAACATTGGGCTGATTATGGTCTTCTAGCGGTGGAGATGGAAACTGCTGTTTTATATACCTTGGCTGCCAAATTTAAAGTAAAAGCTTTATCACTGCTAACCGTTTCCGATAGTCTGATTACGCATGAGGAAACCTCTCCCGAGGAACGGCAGAAAACCTTTAATCAGATGGCGGAAATTGCGTTGGCACTAGTATAGGTAAAAGAAAAAGATTTCAAACTGTAAAAATATTTAAGGAGGATAGAACAATTAAATTAACTGTTTTAGTCGATAATAACACTTTAATAGACCGTTACTTTTTTGCTGAACCGGGATTATCATTCTTGATTGAAGAAGGGGGGAAGCAGATATTATTTGATGTAGGATATTCAGATATATTTATAAAAAATGCCTATAAAATGAATATGCGTTTTTGGGAGTTAGATTATTTGGTATTATCACATGGTCATTTGGACCATACATGGGGATTACCTGACTTAATAAAGCTTTTTACCGAAGCGAAGATAGAAAGCATTGATTATCAGATACCTGTTCTTGTGGCTCACCCGCTGGTTTTCACACCTAAAGAAATGGGAGGATTGAAAGAGATTGGCTCAATGGTTACCGAGGAAGAATTAAACAGGCATTTTTCTGTAAAACTAAGTTTTGAGCCAATATGGCTTACAGATAGATTGGTTTTTTTAGGAGAAATAAAAAGAGGAAATGATTTTGAAGCAAAAACCCCGATTGGAAAAGTAAAAGGGGAAAAGGGTGATAAAGATGATTACATCATGGATGATTCTGCACTAGCGTATTGTTCAAAAGATGGTTTAGTGATTATTACCGGCTGTTCACACGCAGGGATTTGTAATATCGTCGAACAGGCAAAAAAAGTATGTAAAGATGATCGAATCATTGATATCATCGGTGGTTTTCATTTACTCAATCCAAACAAAAATCAACTTGAAGGTACTCTAAATTATCTTCAAAAACTTCAACCGAAGACATTGCATGCTTGCCATTGTACAGATTTGAAATCTAAAATTGCGTTATCTAAAGTATCAAATATTCAAGAAGTAGGAGTTGGATTGGTTTTAGATTATCAATAAATATCATCTTGAAAAATCTATGAAATTTGTATAAATATTTACTAATTTCATAGGATGATTTTTTAGAAAAATGGAGTGAAATCATTTGCAAAAGACGAAGAAGAGATTTTGGGAAATAGATTTTTTACGCGGTATAGCGATTATAATGATGGTCATTTACCACACTGTGTATAATTTAAGTTATTTCGGTCAGTATAAAATAGAGGCTGTGAGTGGTTTTTGGCTGTATTTTGCTCGAACAACTGCAAATCTCTTTATTTTTTTTGTTGGAGTCTCACTATATATAAGTTACTCGAAAGCCGGAAAAAACATTAAAAATAAGCGGATACTCTATCTAAAATATTTCACCAGGGGATTAAAGATCTTTTGCTGGGGATTACTCATCACTGCGATTACCTGGTTTATCTTTAGAAGCGGTGCAGTGATTTTTGGAATTCTACATCTAATTGGAATTTCTGTGATTATTGCTTATCCGTTCCTAAAGATAAAGTTCTGGAATCTACCTTTAGGAATTCTATTCATCACACTGGGAGCTTATTTAAAAAGCCTTACTTTCAGTTTCCCTTGGTTGCTTTGGCTAGGATTTAAACCTAAAAACTTTTATACTCTCGACTATTTTCCACTTTTGCCCTGGTTCGGAGTTGTTCTGATAGGAATATTTATAGGAAGTTTATTGTATGAGGATGAAATCCGCAAGTATTCCATGGTTGATTTTTCACGTTTTTCTGTCGTTAAATTATTCTCTTTTCTTGGAAAGCATTCTTTGATGATTTATTTGGTGCATCAACCGTTGATTGTCGGAATATTATATGTTCTTGGAATAGCGAAAATAAATTTGTGAAATTGAAATTATAACGAAATTTAAAAAGGTTTATAAAATAAATTCTTTTCCGATGGAGAAACAATCATTTATTGTCCGTTGATAAAGATGAACCTTGTCGATAATTTTACAACTTCATTATCAAAAAAATGGTTTAGATTTTCAAGAGTTGCAAAATTGAAATAGGATAGTCACAAAAGATTTTTTACTGCATTGTTAAATCGATCTCCTCGATCAAACTCATTTTTAAACATACCAAAGCTGGCAGCAGCAGGTGAAAGAAGTATTATATCGCCGGATTTTGCGGTAATATCGGCTGATTGGATTGCTTCTGCCATATTATTAGCGAAGACAATTTTTTTACTTTCGAAAAAATTTTTAAGCTTAGAATAAAGGAAGGTTGTAACATCATAATTCGGATGTCGGAAAAGAACAATTTTTTTTATTCTTCTATCTTTGCTGATGGCTTCAATCATTTTATCATAGACTAAGTTTTTATTTTTTCCTCCGATAATCAGTATAATAGGTTGGTCAGGAAGAGATTGAAGGGCGGCCAGAGTGGCCTCTGGAGTTGTTGCGCAAGTGTCGTTGTAAAATTTAACACCATTTTTTTCTCCCACTAGTTCCAATCGATAAGGTATGCCGGAAAATCTAGAAATCGTTTGAGTAATGATTTTTATAGGTATGCGATGAATAAAAGCGACCGTGCAGGCTGCTAGAATGTTTTCAAGATGATGCCTGCCCACCAGGAGAAGATCTGAAATTTTTGCAAAACATACATCATATTCTCCCGAAGAGTATCTCAATTCATTCTTTTTCAAATAACTCCCCACCTTTACTTTTTTTTGCGTACTAAATCCGTAGATACATGACGAAATCTTTTGTGTTTCTTTATACACTTCTCGGTTATCAAAATTTATTATTAAATGATCCTTTGAATCTAAATATTTTAAAATTAATTTTTCTGCTTCTGCATAATTTTTAAAACTATCATAACGGTCCAAATGGTCCGGTATAATGTTAGTTAAGACAGTCGTGTTAGCTCTAAATTTATGATCTTTTATGCCTTCCAATTGCCATGAAGATATTTCCAGTATGAGATGAGTAGAAGGAGTTAATTTATCCAACACATTAAAAACAGATATACCCATATTCCCGGCTAAGATAGAATGAACTCCTGCGTTTTGAAATATTTTGAAAATTAAATAGGAAACAGTGCTTTTGCCCTTTGTTCCACCAATAGCGATAATTTTTCGGGATGGACAGAAATTGAGGAATATATCCAAATCAGTTTTTATTGGTATGCCATGTTTTCGGGCTATTTGAAGGTGTTTAGAATTGTCAGGGATGGCGGGGTTTTGAATGATTAAATCAGTTTCAATGAAATCTTTTTCATCATGTTTCCCTAAAACATATCTAATATCGAATTCTTTTAATTTTTCCAATGAAGGTTTTAATTCTTGTTCAGTTTTTAAGTCAGTTACTACTAATTTTGCACCAGCTTTAGCAAAGAATCGGCTAATTCCCAATCCTCCTTGATTTAATCCCAATCCCATTATGGTAATTTTTTTGTTTTTAATGTCTTCTATTTTTTTGAACATACCACTCTAATCCTTCAACCTATCTTGAAAAAATATAAAAACTACTATCTAAATATAACAAAATCCGCAAACTATTTCAATGAAGAATGAGGCAATTAAAAATTAATAAATTTAAAAAAATAAAGAATAGTATTTGAAGAATAAAACTTTTATGAGGAAAAATATTACTTAAATTAATATCTGATTTTGCTTGGAAATTCAATATGTTTTGCAGATAAAAATTGACAATAATTTACTTCACAGGCAATAGAAAAACTTTTCAATTAAAATTGCGTTTAAACCAAAACCAATGAAATCAAGCAACTATCTTTTAGGATTTCAGGATGATACTTAGAAATTATTTGACTAAGAATTTAAATTATAATACAATCATGAATAGTCTAAAAAAAAATGCGCCCGTGGCTCAATTGGATAAAGCAACTGACTACGGATCAGTAGATTGGGGGTTCGAATCCCTCCGGGCGTGCCATTTTTTATTTCAGATAATACTCAGAAAGCTTTAAAAATCATGCTAGAAGATATAAAACTAATGAGGGAAGCTTTAAAAGAAGCAGAAATTGCCTATTCTCTTCAGGAAATCCCAGTTGGAGCGATAATTGTTTTTCAAAATAAGATTATTGCTAGAGCGCATAATAGAAAAGAAGAATTGCAAGATCCTACTGCTCATGCAGAGATATTAGCCTTGCAGAAAGCAGCCCGCCATTTAAGAACTTGGCATTTAGAAAATACCACTCTTTATGTAACATTGGAACCCTGTCCGATGTGTGCTTATGCCATGCTCCAGGCGCGCGTAAAAAGATTGGTTTTTGGAGCTTCAGACCCAAAGGCCGGAGCTGCGGGAAGTGTGGTTAATATTATCCAAAATAGAAAGTTTAACCACCGAATTCAGGTAACAAAAAACATTTTGAACATGGAATGTAGTATGATTTTAAAAAAATTTTTTCTCGCACGACGCTGATTAAATAAATATAAATTTTATTTTATGTAAATTATTTTTTATATTTTTAAATAACAACCATTCACTGTTCATGAATAAATTAGGAGGAGAGGTGGCTGAGTTTGGCCGAAAGCGCTCGACTCGAAATCGAGTAGACAGGTAGTCCCTGTCTCGCGGGTTCGAATCCCGCCCTCTCCGCCAAAATATTTAAAAAAATAATGAAATAATATGCAGCCTGCAAAAAAAAATATTGAAAGTATTAATTGAATCTTAGCTTGCAGTAAAATGATCAATTTATATACGAATAATTTGATAAAAATCAAACTGAATGTTAAAATAATTTTGACAGGAATGACAAAACGTTTTATTCTTTATAGGTAATTGCGGAGAGGTACCGAAGTGGTCATAACGGGCTCGCTTGGAGAGCGATTGGGCGGCCAAAAGCTGTCTCGCGGGTTCGAATCCCGCCCTCTCCGCCAAATATTCATTTAAGATTAAAATAATATGAAAAATTGTGATCGTGCTAAATGGGGAGATAGCGGTGCCCTGTAACCTGCAATCCGCTACAGCAGGGTTGAATTCCTATTCGAGGTTTTATCTTTTTAAGGCTGGCTAAAGTAAGTGGTGATGAAGATTGGGCCCTGTGCGACAAAGAATTGTGAACCCCGTCAGATCCGGAAGGAAGCAGCGGTAAGCAAAGCTCTTTGGGTGCCGCAGGTAAACCTGGTTGGAGCAAACTGTTTTAGTATCGCTTGGGAAGAAAAATCGGAAATAGGTGCACGATCACTTCAATATATGCTAGTATAAACATTTTAATAACAATATCAATTTCTCCTATCTAAATAATCACTTTACTTTTTAAGGAAAATTCATGAAATATCATTCACTTTATCGAAAATGGAGACCACAGGTATTCGAAGATATCATTGGCCAGGAGCACATTACTAAAACGTTGATTAATGCTATTACTTCAAATAGAATATCTCACGCATATGTTTTTTCCGGTCCGAGAGGAGTGGGAAAAACGACCACAGCCCGTATTCTTGCCAAATCTTTAAATTGTGTAAAGGGGCCCACAGTTTATCCCTGTAATGAGTGTGATCATTGCATCAAGATTACCGAAGGATATTCGATGGATGTCATTGAAATTGATGGAGCATCAAACCGTGGAATTGATGATATCCGGGAGTTAAGAAATAAGGTTAAATTTTTACCTACTGAGGGAAATTATAAAGTATATATCATTGACGAGGTTCACATGCTTACCACGGAAGCTTTTAATGCTTTACTAAAAACTCTAGAAGAACCTCCGCCACATGTTGTTTTTGTATTTGCTACAACCGCTCCGCATAAGATACCAGATACTATCCTATCGAGGTGTCAATGGTTTAACTTTAAAAGAATACCTTTGCAAAAGATTATTAATAAATTGAAGATGATTTCCATAGATGAAAAACTGGTTATTGAGGAAAAGGCATTAAATATCATAGCCAAAACCGCAACAGGTTCATTGCGTGATGCTGAAAGTCATTTAGAGCAAATTATTGTATATTGTGGCAAAAAGGTAAATAAAAAAAACGTAGTAGATATTTTAGGAATAATTGATGACGACATTTTTTTTGACATATTAGATGCAATTTCCAAAAATGATTCACCCCAGGCAATTGAAATCATAAATAAAATTTCTGATTCCGGTGGAGATCCAGTCCAGTTCATAAGAAATTTAACAGAATACATTCATAATTTATCTTTAGCCAAAATATGTAATCCGCACATCTTAAAAGCAAAAGGTGTCTTTATTGATGAAAACAAAAAAATATTAAACCAGTCTAAGTCAATGGACATAGATGTTCTTTTTAACATGGTGGATACTTTAACAGAAACAGAGAAGAAGATGAAGTATTCCTTTTATCCATGGTTGATATTGGAGATGTTTGTGCTCAAATTTATTTCCAGAAACAAAAAGAAAGAAACTGAAAAAGTGAAGCTTCCCTTAAAACCGGATACAAGAAAAACAAACAATATGCCAAAAAAAACACCATTATTGAAAGCAGAAATGAACGATACTGATGAAATAAAAGAAAAGACAGAAGAAAAAAAAGAATCAAAGATTTCTACGCAATTTGATGTAATCGAAATATGGCCTAAAATATTATCCAAGGTAAAAAAAACTAGAATATCTCTCTATTCCTTTATTGCATTCAATAACTCTTTAACGGTTGAAAATAATAAAATTATCATTGGATTTAATCATGAACATATTTTTCATAAAGAGATTTTGGAAAAGAAAGCCAACAAAGCTCTATTGCAAGATCTTATAAAGGAGGAGACTGGAGAGCATTATATTGTAGAATGCATGATCAATAAGAATGGAAGTGATCATCTAATGCAAGGATTAGAAAATGAAAATACAGATGATTTAGAGAGGGATAATAGAACCAAAGAAGTTATCTTAAAAAATAAAAATGAAATTAACGAAGTGGTTGATAATTCTAATGAAGATCCTATGCTTCAAGAATCCTTAAATTTATTTTTGGGGAAAATAATTGAAGAATAATTGAATTTTCGAAAGGAGAAAGAAAGATGGATATGAGATTTTTAATGAAACAGGCACAGCAGATGCAAAGAAAGATGGAAGAGATGAAAAATGAATTAGCTAAAAAAGAAATAAAAGTTTCTTCCGGGGGAGGAATGATTGAAATAACTGTAAATGGCCAACAGGAAATCAATGAGATTAAAATAGAACCAGATGTTATTGATGTAAATGAAAAAGAAATGCTGGAAGATCTTATCCTTGCTGCGGTAAATGAAGCATTACGTCAATCAAAAGAATTAGCCGCCCAAGAAATGAGTAAATTAACCGGAGGGGCAAATATTCCCGGTTTGTTCTAAAATAAGAGAGGAAACATGTTTTTTAAATATACCAAACCCCTAGCAAAATTAATAGATGAATTTTCTAAAATGCCAGGTATTGGACCTAAGACTGCTCAAAGACTTGCTTTTTATATTTTAAAAAATTCCACCGAAGAGGTTACTAAATTCACGCAAGCGGTAACAGAAGCTAAGAAAAAAATACAATATTGTTCGATTTGCGGAAATATTACCGATCAGGAAGTTTGCGAAATTTGTTGCAATGTGAATCGGAATAAATCGATTATATGTGTTGTAGAAAAAGTAAAAGATTTAATTGCGTTGGAAAATACCGGAGAATACAAAGGTGTTTATCATGTATTGGATGGAGCGATCTCTCCATTGGATGGCATTGAGCCTGGTAATTTAAAGATCGAACATTTAATTAAAAGATTAAAAAAGGATAGAATAGAAGAAATAATTATTGCTACCAACCCGAATATTGAAGGTGAGGTAACTGCTTCTTATATTGCAAAGTTAATCGAACCATTAAAAATAAAAGTAACACGGATTGCTTATGGTGTTCCGATTGGAAGCAGTTTGGAATTTGCAGATGAAGTTACTCTTACGCAAGCATTAATAAGTAGACAAAAGTTTGAATAATGTTCCTTTTGAGTTTATAATGTTTTTGGCAATCGAAATAAGAAGGCATTCGTTTATTGCTAAATGTTTTTGTAGTCTATAAAAAAACAGGATTTGACAGTTTCCTTTTATCGTTTATTATAATTTCATTTAAATCACATTTCAATTAAAATACCATTATATTTTCAGGCCATTAGAATGGACTGAGAAAAAGAATATTTCTTTTTTATTTTTTTGCCTTTCATGTACTTTTTATCGCGTGGATGTGCAAATTCGGAAAAATAATTTATGTTATTAGAAAAAATATTAAATGGAGGACTAAAAATGAGTCGAAAAAAAGTAACAATCGATGGAAATACAGCAGCCGCACATACTGCTTATCACTTAAGTGAAGTTGTGACCATCTATCCCATCACACCTTCTTCCCCGATGGGTGAATTTGCCGATTTATGGGCATCTGAAAAAAAACCAAATATTTGGGGCACTATTCCTCAAGTAACTGAAATGCAGAGCGAGGGTGGTGCATCAGGAGCAGTTCATGGCTCTCTGCAAAGAGGTGGTTTGACGACTACTTTTACTGCATCCCAAGGACTTTTGTTGATGATACCAAATATGTATAAAATTGCTGGTGAATTAACTCCGACCGTTTTTAATGTTGCAGCTCGTTCGGTAGCATGTCAGGCGCTTTCCATATTTGGAGAACATAGTGATGTAATGGCAACAAGGGCAACAGGTTTTGGCATGCTTGCAGCAAATTCTATTCAAGAGGCGATGGATTTTCCATTAATTGCCCAAGCTGCCAGTTTAGAATCTCGAGTACCATTTGTTCATTTCTTTGATGGATTTCGTACTTCTCATGAAATATCCAAAGTTGAATTATTAACTCCGGATGAAATGAAACCCTTAATTAATGATGATTTAGTAAGAGCACATCGGAAAAGGGCGCTATCTTCAGACAATCCCTTTATTCGAGGAACCGCACAAAACCCCGATGTGTATTTCCAGGCTAGAGAAACAGTAAATCCTTATTATCTTGCCTGTCCGGATATCGTTGAAAAAGTAATGGATTCATTTTACGAAGTGACAGGAAGAGAATATAAATTATTTCAATATTTTGGTGCGGTAGATGCAAAAAAAGTCATTATGATTATGTGCTCCGGAGCAGAAACAGTACAGGAAACAGTAGAATATTTAATGAAAAAAGGAGAGAAAGTAGGTTTAATTAAAGTACGTTTATATCGACCTTTTTCTATTAAACATTTTATTAATTCACTTCCGAAAACTGTAGACACCATATGTGCTTTAGACCGCACGAAAGAACCCGGCAGCGTAGGTGAACCATTATATACCGATATCGTTACCGGTATGCAAGAAGCAATAAATGAAGGATTAATCAATTTCAAAAAAATACCAAAAATTATTGGTGGGAGATATGGACTTTCCTCCAAGGAATTTACCCCGGCAATGGTAAAAGGACTTTTTGATGAAATGAATAAAGACATCCCTAAAAACCATTTTACCATTGGAATAAATGATGATGTGACCAATACAAGTATAACCTATGATCCAAACTTCTCCATCGAACCTGAGGATAGAACCCGTGCGGTCTTTTATGGCCTTGGTTCAGACGGAACTGTTGGTGCAAATAAAAATTCGATAAAAATTATCGGTGAGGAAACAGAGAATTATGCTCAGGGATATTTTGTATATGATTCGCGTAAAGCAGGTTCGCTTACGATTTCTCATTTAAGATTTGGTCCAACACCCATTCATTCACCTTATTTAGTCAATCAAGCTAATTTTGTTGCCTGCCATCAGTTTTCATTCTTGGAAAGGTATGATGTATTAAAAACTGCGCAACCTGAAGCAGTATTTCTTTTAAATAGTCCATATTCTGCTGATGAGGTATGGGATTTTATGCCTTATTCCATTCAGCAGACCATTATCGAGAAAAAATTACGTTTCTATGTTATAGATGCTTATAAAATTGCTAAGGAAGTGGGCTTGGGTGCAAGAATTAACACAATTATGCAAGTATGCTTCTTCTATCTAAGCAAGGTTATCCCAATTGATAAAGCAATTGAAGCTATAAAACATTTTATCAAAAAGTCTTACGGTAAAAAGGGAGATAAGATTGTAAATACTAATAATGCTGCTGTGGATAATGCACTTTCAAATCTTCACGAAGTAAAAATACCGGAAAAGGCAACCAGTAAACTGGAAAAACATCTCACTGTTCCGGTAGAAGCACCAGAGTTTGTTAAAAAAGTGACCGCTGAAATTATCGCAGGAAATGGCGATGATTTACCGGTTAGCGCTTTTTCTCCGGACGGAACATTCCCAAGCGGTACAACGAAATGGGAAAAAAGAAATGTTGCCCAGGAAATACCGGCCTGGGATCCAAATACATGTATCCAATGTGGAAAATGTGTCATGGTGTGTCCTCATGCGGTCATTAGAGCCAAGGTGTATGATCCGAAACTTCTTTCAAATGCGCCAGAATCATTTAAATCAGTAGATTCAAAAAATTCACAATTTAAAGGGATGAAATATACATTGCAAATTGCCCCTGAGGATTGTACTGGTTGTGGACTATGTGTAAAGAATTGTCCCGCAAAAAATAAAGCAAATCCAGAATTAAAAGCATTGAATATGATTTTCCAACCTCCAATCAGAAAACAAGAAACAAAGAATTGGGAATTCTTTCTCGATATTCCTGAAGTTGACCGCAAGGAATTAAAACTAAATGCAGTGCGAAATGTTCAATACTTGCAGCCATTGTTTGAATTCTCAGGATCTTGTGCGGGCTGTGGAGAAACACCGTATGTAAAATTGTTAAGTCAATTATTTGGAGATAGAGCTATCATTGCCAATGCAACAGGATGTTCCTCTATTTATGGCGGTAATTTACCGACGACACCATGGACATTTGACAAAGAAGGGAGAGGACCTGCCTGGTCAAATTCTTTATTTGAAGATAATGCTGAATTTGGATTAGGTATGAGGCTGGCAATTGATAAGCAATTAGAATATGCTCATGAATTATTAGAAAGACTTTCACCTGAAATAGGTAAGGATTTAGCAAAAGAAATAAAAAATGCAGATCAATCTACCGAGGAAGGATTAGCAAAACAAAGAGAGAGAGTAGCACGATTAGCAAAGAAAATTGAAAAGTCGGAAAAATCGGAAGTAAAAGATTTATTAAGCATGCTTGATGTACTTACCAGAAAAAGTGTATGGATTTTGGGTGGAGACGGCTGGGCATATGATATTGGATACGGTGGATTAGATCATGTTATAGCCCAAAAGCGCAATGTCAATATTTTGGTGTTAGATACAGAAACATATTCCAATACAGGTGGTCAGATGTCAAAAGCAACTCCTCTTGGAGCTATCGCAAAATTTGCTGCGGGAGGAAAAAGAACACTTAAAAAAGACCTTGCCATGATGGCAATCACTTATGGCAGCGTATATGTAGCAAGAGTAGCTATGGGGGCAAATGATGCTCAAGTCATAAAAGCGTTTCGGGAAGCAGAAGCATTTGACGGGCCTTCTATTATAATAGCTTATGCTCATTGCATAAGCCACGGTTATAACTTGATTAATGGTTTAACCCAACAAAAATTAGCTGTTCAATCCGGTTATTGGCCCTTACTGAGATATAATCCGATGCTTGCAAAAGAAGGTAAAAATCCCCTGCAATTGGATTCAAAAGCGCCAAGTATACCTTTGGAAGATTACATCTATAATGAAAATAGATACAAAATGCTTACACGGAACATGCCGGAAGAAGCCAAGAAACTGTTAAAAGAAGCTCAGGAAAGCGTCAATGAACGATGGAAAAGGTATCAACATATGGCTTCTAATGATAATAAATAATAGTAATAGTAAAATGGAAAATTAATAAATAATACCGTAAATTTTTTAGATTTACGGTATTATTTATTGTTCTAAAAAAATTTAAAATAATTTAAATAAAAAAAAATAGTTTTAAAAAATATCTATTGGATGAAATATTTGACACGCTAGTGCAATAAGGTTGTTTTTTATTAGTCTTTTTATTATAATAATATGATAATTACTGAAGCCAAATCTAAAGGAGATAAAAGTCATGATCAAAAAAGGAACATTTAAATTAAAAAAAGGCCTGGCGGAAATGTTAAAAGGTGGCGTCATCATGGATGTCGTGAATGCTGATCAGGCGAAGATAGCCGAAGAAGCAGGCGCCGTTGCGGTAATGGCTTTAGAAAGGGTGCCTGCTGATATCCGCGCTGCCGGTGGTGTGGCAAGAATGGCCGATCCTAAAATCATCAAAGAAATCATGGCGGCAGTGAGTATACCGGTGATGGCCAAAGCAAGAATCGGTCATTTTGTGGAAGCCCAACTCTTAGAGGCATTGGGAGTTGATTATATCGATGAAAGCGAAGTCTTAACCCCTGCAGATGAAAATCATCACATCGATAAACAACTTTTTAAAGTACCCTTTGTCTGCGGAGCAAGAAACCTGGGCGAGGCTTTAAGAAGAATCGGCGAAGGCGCAGCCATGATCAGGACCAAGGGAGAACCGGGAACAGGAAACATTGTTGAAGCTGTCAGGCATATAAGAATGGTCATGGATGAAATCAGAAAGTTAAAAAACATGCCTTCCGAGGAATTGATGAGTCAAGCTAAAGCCCTAGGGGCTCCTTTTGAATGGTTACAACAAGTCGCACAAGCCGGCAAATTACCGGTGGTTAATTTTGCTGCCGGAGGCATTGCCACTCCTGCCGATGCTGCCCTTATGATGCAATTAGGTTCAGATGGTGTCTTTGTAGGTTCAGGCATCTTTAAATCAACCGATCCAAAAAGAAGAGCAAGGGCAATTGTAGAAGCCACTACCCATTACAATAATCCGGAGATCATTGCTCGTGTCTCCGAAGGTTTGGGTGAAGCCATGAAGGGTATAGAAATATCTGAGATACCAGCATCTGAACGCATGCAGGATAGAGGATGGTAATTTAATAAGAAGTAACTGGAAAGGAGCATTGAATTTCATTTGAAAGTTGGTGTGTTAGCATTACAGGGAGCAATAATAGAACATATTAAGATGATTAGAAACTGTGGATTTGAAGCTGTTGAAGTAAAGTCGACTAAAGATTTAAAATTAGTAGATAGATTAATTATTCCCGGAGGAGAAAGCACTACGATTGGTAAATTGGCAAAATTATATGGTTTGGATGAAGCGATTGAAAGCGAAGGTAAAAAAGGAATGCCAATGTTTGGAACCTGTGCGGGAATGATCTTATTAGCAAAAGAAATCACGTTCAGTCAACAAATTAGATTTAATTTAATAGATATCGTTGTTAAAAGAAATGCCTTTGGGAGACAAGTGGATAGCTTTGAAGCTGATTTAAAAATTAGCAACATTCATGGGAAACCTTTTAGAGCAGTATTTATAAGGGCTCCTTACATAAAAGAAGTAGGAAATCAAGTTAAAGTATTATCTAGATTTGAAGAAAAAATTGTAATGGCTCGACAGAAGAACATTCTTGTGTCTTCTTTTCACCCTGAATTATCCAATGATCTAAGAGTGCATCGTTATTTTTTAAGCAAAAATTTTAATTAATTCACTTGCATTTCTTAA